>NZ_JAKSYA010000178.1:0-145028 GCF_022829485.1 Methylobacterium sp. J-059 | reverse complement strand
GGGTGCGTATCGCCGTCCCCTTCCCCCCCGTCCAGACCCGGGGGCCGAAGGCGGTGAGTTCGGCGACGGTGCGGATCGTCAGCAGGCGAAAGCGCTCCAGCGTCTGCACCACGGCGGCGAACTTCTCGATGGTCTTCGGGTCCGAAAGGTCGCGGCTCTGGGCGCTTCGTCAAGGCCGAGCTCGGCCTGAGCCCGCTGCTGGCGGGCGCGTTCCGCTTCACCGAGACCCGGATCGGCCGCGCCGGGCGTGTGCGGCTGCCCCGGCCGCGTGCGGGACCGGGTGAGGGGCCGCCGCCGCGGCGGCGCGGCGGCGGTGCCGGCGGGGGAATGATGCGGTTCCGATGGAGGCAGGACGGGGTCGGCGCACCCCCCTCTCCGCGCGCGCGGGGAGAGGGCCGCGACGACCTCGTCGTCGGCGCGGCGAGGCGGCAGCCGACGGTGAGGGGGCGTATCCGGATGCGCCTCGTCCTGCCCGGCCCCCTCACCTTCGCTTCCGCTCGCCGCATGCACGACGCGGTGCATGCGGCCCTCTCCCCGCGTGCGGGGAGAGGGGATGCGCACCCAGCTTGGCGCCATGTCCTGAGGACGGGCGGTCTCGTCGCCCTCACCACCGCCCTGTCGGCCTGCGTCGTCGGCCCAGACTACGCGCGCCCGTCCGTCGAGACGCCGCTGGCGTTCAAGCGGGGCGGCGCCCGCGAGGATTCGGTCGCCTTCGTCGCGTCGCGGAAGAACTGGCGCCCCGGCCTCCCCAACGACGCGGCCGAGCGCGGCGACTGGTGGCGGGTGTTCAAGGACCCGGCGCTCGACCGGCTGATCCGCCTCGTCGACGTCGACAACCAGAGCCTGCGCCAATCCGTGGCGAACTACCGGCAGGCGCGGGCGATCGTCGAGTCGGCCCAGGCCGCGCTCTACCCGACGGTCATCGGCGCCCCGAGCATCACCCGCTCGCGCACGCTGGGCTCCGAGCGCACCTCCGTGTCGATCCAGGGGCAGGCGAGCTGGGAGCTCGACCTGTTCGGCCGCATCCGCCGGACCATCGAGACCGAGGCGGCCCTGGCCCAGGCCGACGCCGCGACGCTGGCGCTGACGCGCCTGACCATCCAGGCCGAGGTGGCCAACAACTACCTGTCGCTGCGCTACGCCGATTCGCTGGTGCGGGTGCTCAACGCCAACGTCGAGAACTTCAAGCGCACGGTGGCGATCACCGAGAACCAGTACAATGCCGGCGTCGCCGCGCGCTCGGACGTGATCACCGCGCAGACGCAGGTGCAGACCACCCAGGCCTCGGCGATCGCCGCGACCCTCACCCGCGCCCAGTTCGAGAACGCGATCGCCACGCTCGTCGGCCGCCCGCCCTCGGAGCTGTCGCTGCCGGTGGCGCCGCTGGCGCTGGTGCCGCCCGCGGTGCCGGTCGGCATCCCCGCCGCCCTGCTCGAGCGCCGCCCGGACGTGGCCCAGGCCGAGCGCACCGTCCAGGCGCAGAGCGAGCAGATCGGCGTCGCGGTGGCCGCGCTCTATCCGACCGTGACGCTCTCGGCCTCGGGCGGGATCTCGGGGCTCACCAGCAACGGCCTGCTCTCGGCGGCCAACCAGGTCTGGGCGGTGTCGGCGGCCGGCAGCGAGGTGCTGTTCGACGGCGGCGCGCGCTCGGCCGCGATCACCGCCGCGCGGGCGGCCTACGACGCGGCGGTGGCGAACTACCGCCAGACCGTGCTCGCCGCCTTCGCCGACGTGGAGAACGGCCTCGTCGGCGTGCGCATCCTCGCCCGCCAGCAGGTGGCGCAGGACGAGGCCGTGACGCTGGCCCGCCGCGCCGTCGAGATCACCCTGAACGAGTACCGCGCCGGCACCCAGAACTTCACCACCGTCGTCACCGCCCAGGCGCTGCAGCTCAACAACGAGGTCGCGGCGCTGCAGGTGCGGCTCGCCCGCTTCACCACCGCCGTCGGCCTGATCCGGGCGCTCGGCGGCGGCTGGGACGCGCGCGCGCTGCCGAGCGATGCCGAGCTGAAGGGCCCGCGCCTGCCGATCGACCTGTCGCCGGCGGTGCACCCGGACGAGTAGCCGGCCCGTCGCGCAAGGCCTGACGCCGTCAGGCGGCGCGCACCGTGGCGAGGAAGCGGTCGACCTCCGCGCCCAGGTGCCCGGATTGGCGCGACAGCGCGCCGGCCGAGGTCAGGACCTGGGCGGCGGCGGCGCCGGTCTCCTCGGCCGCGCTCGCCACGCCGGCGATGGTGCTCGTCACCGCGCCGGTCCCCGTCGCCGCCTGGCCGACGTTGCGCACGATCTCCCGGGTCGCCGCGCCCTGCTCCTCCACCGCCGCCGCGATCGTCGTCGCCATCGCGTCGATGTCGCGGATGCGGCGGGTGATCGCGGCGATCGCCTCCACCGCCTGGCCGGTCGCGCCCTGGATCTGCGTGACCTGGCCCGCGATCTCCTCCGTCGCCCGGCCGGTCTGGGCGGCGAGCGCCTTGACCTCGGAGGCCACCACCGCGAAGCCGCGGCCGGCCTCGCCGGCGCGCGCCGCCTCGATGGTGGCGTTGAGCGCGAGCAGGTTGGTCTGGCCGGCGATGTCGGTGATCAGGCCGACGACGTCGCCGATCCGCCCGGCCGCCCGGCTGAGGGCGTCGACGAGCCGGACGGTGTCGTCCGCCTGCGCCACGGCGGCCTGGGCGAGGTCGGCCGAGCCGCTGACCTGGCGCCCGATCTCGGCCACCGACGCGCCGAGCTCCTCGGCGGCCGCCGCGACGGTGTTGACGTTCGAGGCCGCCTCCTCGGCCGCCGCCGCCACGGTGGCGGATCGGTCGGCGGTCTCCGTCGCGGTCGCCGTCATCGTCCGGGCGGTGGCCTGCAGCTCGGTCGCGGAGGCGGCGAGCGTGCCGACGATCCCGCCGACCGCTTGCTCGAAGCCGTCGGCCACGGTGCGCATCGCGGCGGCGCGCTGCACCGCGGCGCCGGCCCGCGCCGCCTCGCTCTCCGCTTCGAGGGTGCGGGCGTGGATCAGGTTGTCCTTGAACACCTGGATCGCGGCGGCGATCGCGCCGACCTCGTCGCGGCGCCCCCGGCCGGGCACCGCCACGGTGGCGTCGCCCCCGGCGATCCGCCCCATCGCGGCGATGATGCGGTCGAGCGGCCGGGCGATGCCGCGCATCACGAAGGCGATGCCGCAGAGCGCGCAGAGCAGGGCGCCGGCGCAGACCGCCACCGTGAGCCGCAGGGCGGAGTCGTAGCTGAGGGCGGCGTCGGCGGAGGCGGCGTCGCCGCCCCGGTCGTTCAGGGCGGAATCCGCGTCGAGCACCTTCAAGGCCGCGTCCAACGGCATCCGCGAGCGGTCGAAGGCGGCGACCATGCGTGCCCTGTCGCCGTCCCGCGCGGCGGCGACGAGCTGGCTGCGCAGGTCGAGATAGGCGGCCCACTGCCCCTTGAAGCCGTCCCACAGGGCGGCCTCCTCCGGGCTCGAGATCAGCGGCTCGTAGGACGTCACGGCCTTCGCGATCGCCGCGAGGCGGGTGGCGCCGACCGCGTCGAGCTCCGCCGGCGGCTCGGCCGCCAGAACGTAGCGCGCGTCGACGAGGTGGAGGCGGGCGGTGGCGTATTTCAATTCGCCGATCCAGCGCACGCTCGGCAGCCAGTTCGTCGCGATCTCGGTCGCGCTGGCGTTGACGGCGCGCAGCTTGGAGGCGGCGAACAGGCCCTGCCCGGCGATGCCGACGGTGAGGATGCCGATGACGCCGATCAGCGCGGCCTTGATCGTCAACCGCATGATGGGACGGTCCTCGGATTGTGCGACTCAGGTCATCCTAATGCGAAGGACTTAAATGACGCTGAATTCGAGCACGCGCAGGTGTTTGTCCTCGCTCCCTGGAAGATCTAAATTCAGGAGTGAAATAGAGGACGATAGCTCAACTGCTGGTGTGCAATCTTCCGGGCTGCAAGACTGCCGCGATCGCGACCGCCGCGATCGCGGCCGCCGCCCATCTCAGGCGCGTCGCAGGCGCAGCCCGAACAGGTGGAGCAGGCCCGCGAGCAGGCCGCCGTAGATCGCCGCGCCGACGATCCCGAGGAGCGCCAGCACCGCGATCTCGCGGCCGCGCGGCAGGGCGGGCACGACGGATTCCGCCAGCGGCAGGCCGTAGACCGCCACCAGCGCCAGGCCGGCGCAGGCGAGCGCGACGCCGAGCACCGTGAGGCCGAGCGTGCGCCCCGGTGCGGTCCAGCCGCGGCGCCAGGCGAGGGCGACGAGCAGCGCGAGGTTGACCCACTGGCTGATCGCGGTGGCGAGCGCGAGCCCGGCGACGCCGTAGGGGCCGGTGAGCCAGAGCTTGAGCGCGACGTTGACGGCGATGGCGGTGAGCGAGGCCCAGAGCGGCGTCCGCGTGTCCTGCCGGCTGTAGAAGCTCGCCACCGCCGAGCGCACCAGCACCACCGCCGGCAGCGCCAGCCCGTAGGCGGCCAGCACCGAGGCGGCCCGCGCGGCATCCTCGGCCGAGAAGGCGCCGCGCTGGAACAGGGCGGCCATGGTCAGGCCGGGCAGCGTCAGGAAGGCCACCGTGAACGGGGCCGAGAGCGCGAGCGAGAACCCGGCGGCGCGGTTCTGGGCGGCGTGCGCCCCGGCGACGTCGCCGGCCGCGATCCGCCGGCTCATCTCCGGCAGCAGCACCGTGCCGGCGGCGATGGCGATGACGCCGAAGGGCAGCTGGTAGAGCCGGTCGGCGTACCACAGGGCCGAGACCGCGCCGGTCGGCAGCCAGCTCGCGATGATGGTGTCGGCAAACGTCGCGATCTGGAACCCGGCCGCGCCGATCACCGCCGGCCCGAGCACGGTGAAGAACCGGCGCATCGCCGGATCGCGGACGGCCGGCGCGGTGAGCCGCGGCGCGACGCCGGCCCGCCGGCAGGCCCACCACAGCAGCCCGAACTGCAGCACGCCCGAGACCGCGACGCCCCAGGCGGCGGCGTGCGCCGCGTCGGGGAACAGGAAGGCCAGCGCGAACGCCGCCAGCATCGCGAGGTTCAGCAGCACCGGCGCGCCCGCCGCCACGGCGAAGCGGCGCTGCGCGTTGAGCACGCCGGAGAGCAGCGTCACCAGCGTCATGAACAGCAGGTAGGGGAAGGTGATGCGGGTGAGCGCCACCGCGAGGTCGAAGCGCTGCGGATCCTGCGAGAAGCCCGGCGCCAGCGCCCGCACCACCCACGGCATCAGCGGCAGCGCGAGCGCCAGCAGCGCGATCTGCACCGCCAGCATCAGCGTGAAGATCCGGTCGGCGAAGCGCTGCGCCGCGCCGTCCGCGCCGGCCTCCGACAGCCCGGCATAGGCCGGCACGAAGGCGGTGTTGAACGCGCCCTCGCCGAAGATCGCGCGGAAATGGTTCGGCAGGCGGAAGGCGACGACGAAGGCGTCGGCCATCGGCCCGGCCCCCATCACCGCCGCCATCACCACGTCGCGGCCGAAGCCCGTGACCCGCGACACCAGCGTCCAGCCCCCGACGGAGAGGATCGCGCGGATCACCGGTTCGTCCCGAATGCGAGTGCCGTCACGCCGCCCACCGTTGCTGAAGCCCGGCGGAGGCTTACGGTCGCGGCCGCCGGCAACGCAAGCGTGCGGCCGCTAGGGCCCCGTCACGCCATGGTCTCGCCGCGGATCGGCAGGCGGCGGTGGCGCTGGCCGGTGGCGTGGTAGACCGCGTTGGCGATCGCCGCGTTGACGCCGATGATGCCGAGCTCGCCCAAGCCTTTCAGGCCGAGCGGGTTCACCTTCCGGTCCTCGTCGGGGACGAACAGGACCTCGATCTCGGGCGTGTCGGCCGCGGTGGCGACGAGGTATTCGGCGAGATCCGCGTTGCGGTAGTGGCCGCGGTCGAGCACGGTCTCCTCCAGCAGCGCCGAGCCGAGGCCCCAGATCATGCCGCCGGCGAGCTGGCTGCGGGCGGTCAGCGGGTTGAGGATGCGCCCGGCCGCGAACGCCCCGAGCAGGCGCGAAACCCGGATTTCCCCGGTCTCGGCGTGGACGCGGACCTCGGCGAACTGCGCGCCGAACGCCCAGGACAGGTGCTCGCCGCCGCTGCTGAGGGTGATGTGGCCGGCCCGCAGCGCGTCGAGGCTCTTCGCGCCGCCGCCCTCGGGGACGAACTCGGCCAGGGTCTCGATCCCGGCGGGGTCGAGCCGGGCGACCGCCTCGTCGAGCGCCATGCCGCCGCCGTCGGCCCGCGCCAGCCGTCGGCCGACGAGGCGCAGGCGCGCGGGGTCGGCGCCGGCCAGCGGCGCGCCGGCGGCGGTGCAGGCGGCGGCCAGCCGCGCGCGCAGCTGCTCGCAGGCGAGCGCCAGGGTGCTGAGCAGGCTCGTCGTGGTCGAGGAGCCGCCCGAGATGCCGGCCGGGGGCAGCGCGGTGTCGCCGAGCCGCACCGTCACCGCCGCGATCGGCACGCCGAGCCCGTCGGCCGCGGCCATCGCCAGCAGCGTGGTGATGCCGTTGCCGATCTCGTGGTGCGCGGTCTCGACGGCGACGCGGCCGTCGGGTCGAAGCGCGACGCGCATCGTCGCGGGGGCGATCTTCACCGGCCGCACCGAGGTGGCGCAGCCGAGCCCGACCCGCCAGGCCCCGTCCCGCATCGCGCCGGGGCGGGGGATGCGGCGCGACCAGCCGAAGGCCTCGGCGCCGGCATCGAAGCAGGCCATCAGCGGACGCGACGAGAACGGCTTGCCCGAGACCGGGTCGGTCACCGTGTCGTTGCGCCGGCGCAGCGCGATCGGGTCGAGGCCGAGCGCCCAGGCCATCTCGTCGACCGCGCTCTCGAGGGCGAACAGGTAGGGCACCTCGGGCGGCGCCCGCATCGGGCCCGGCGTGTTGCGGTCGACCCGCACGGCGCGCTCGTCGGTGCGGATGTCCGGGCAGGCGTAGAGGCTCGCGGTCACGTCCGTGCCCTCCATCGCGAAGGCGTCGAAGCGCGAGGTCGTCATCGCCGCCTCGTGCACCAGGGCGGTGAAGCGCCCGGTGCGGTCGGCGCCCAGGCGGAGGTCGTGGCGCGTCTCCGGGCGGTGGTTCGCGATGGTGAAGCCCTGCCGCCGGGTCGGCACCAGCGCGACCGGGCGGCCGAGGTCGCGGGCGGCGAGGGCGACCAGCGCCGTGTGCTGCGACAGCGCGAGCTTCGAGCCGAAATGGCCGCCGATCGGCCCCGACACGACGCGGATGTCGGCCGGGTCCATGCCGAGCTGTGCGGCGAGCCCGTGCTGGAGCGCGCCGACGTAGCGCGAGGGCTCGTGCACGGTGAGCCGGCCGCCGTCCCAGGCGCAGGCGGTGGTGAACAGCTCCATCGGGTTGTGGTGCTGCACCGGCGTCTCGTAGCGCGCCGCGATCCGCATATCGGCCCGGGCGAGCGCGGCGTCGGCATCGCCCCGGCGCGGATCCGCGTGCTCGGGCTTCAGGTCGGCGAGCCGCATGGTCTCGGCGCCGGCCTCGTCGAAGGTGGCCGCGAACGGCGCCTCCGCGTAGGCGACGCGGACGCGGGCGGCGGCCTCCTCGGCCGCGCCCTGCGTCTCGGCGACGACGAGGGCGACGATCTGGCCGGCATAGGCGACCTCGTCCGAGCCGAGCGGCAGGTGCGCGCTGTTGGCGTAGCCGCCGGCCATCAGGTGCTTCACCGGCGCGATCCGCCCGGCGAGGTCGCGATGGGTGAAGATCCGCAGGCAGCCCGGCGTCGCCGCGGCGGCGGCCAGGTCGAAGCCGCGGATGCGCCCGCGCACGATCGTGCTGGTGACGAGCGCGGCGTGGGCGCGCCCCGGCAGGGCGACGTCGGAGGAGAACCGCGCCCGGCCCGTCACCTTGGCCGGCCCGTCGACCCGCACCTGCGGGCGCCCGAGCAGGCCTTCCTCGGCACCGGCCTGGGCCGGGTCGGCGATCGGGTGGTCCATCGGCGCGCTCCACTTCGCTTCGGTCCGGGACCGTTCGGGAAGAGGTGTGCCTCGCTCTCCGCGCGGCAAGGCTTTCGCCGTGGCCCGCGGCGATCCGCGCTCAGGTCGCGGCGCGGTCGCGCGGCAGCAGCTTCTGGATGACGTTCCAGTACGAGACCGGCACGAGGCGCTCGATCAGCGCGATCAGCTTGGCGTCCGAGCCGACGAGCACCCGGCCCTGCCGGCGCTCCACCGCCGCCAGGATGATCTCGGCCGCCCGCTCCGGGGCGAGCTTCAGCATCCTGTTGGCGGCGGCCCGGCCGCGGGCGGCCTCCTCGGCGGTCATGTGCGCGGGCAGGCGGGCGCTGTCGGCGACCGAGGTGGCGACGCCGCCCGGATGCACCACGGTGACGCCGATCGCGGTGCCGGCGAGCTCGTGCCGCAGCGCCTGCGAGAAGCCGCGCACCGCGAACTTGCTCGCGGAATAGGCGGTCTGGCCCGGCGGCGCGATCAGCCCGTAGAGGCTCGACAGGTTGACGATCCGCGCTTCGGGCTGCGCCCGCAGCAGCGGCAGGAAGGCGCGGGTCATCCGCACCACGCCCCAGAAGTTGATCTCGAACAGCCATTCGAAATCGGTCTCCGTCACGTCCTCGAAGGTGCCGCCGAGCGCCACGCCGGCATTGTTGATCAGCACGTCGAGGCCGCCATGGGCCGCCTCGACCGCGGCCGGCAGCGCGGCGATGGCGTCGCGGTCGGCGACGTCGAGGGGGTGGCAGCTGATGCGGACCCGGTTCGTCGCGATCAGCCGCTCGGTCTCCTCCAGCCCGGCGACGTTGCGGTCGGCCAGCGCCAGGTTGCAGCCGCGCGCGGCCAGCCCCACCGCCAGCGCACGGCCGATGCCGCTCGCCGCGCCGGTGATCAGGGCCGTGCGGTTCTCGAGGTTCCAGTTCGGCATGGGGGCTCGCTGCATGTTTGGTGGATGAAACCGCGCGGTCCACTTCCCCTCCCCCCTCTGCGGGGGAGGGTGGCCCGCGAAGCGGGTCGGGAGAGGGGAGCGCCGCATCCGGCACTGTCGCTCCCCTCTCCCGACCCTCGCGTCAGCCGAGGCCCACCCTCCCCCGCACCCAAGTCGGGCCTGCCCGACTTGGGCACACAGGGTGCGGATCTCGGGCAAGCCCGAGATCCGTCGGGGGGAGGGAAGGGAGGCTCACGCCGCGCGCTTGGCCGTCTCGCGGCGCGAGAACCGCATCGTGCCGTCGTCGAGGCGGCCGAACTTCAGGGCGGCGGTGTCGAGGATGTAGTTCTGGTGCAGCTTCCACGGCTTGGTGTCGGCCTGCTTCGGCAGCAGGTGCGCGGCGCGGGTGACGTAGCCGGAGGTCAGCGGCAGGGTCGGCTCGGTGTTGAGCCGGCCGGTATCCGCCAGGGGCTCGCAGCGCGCGAAGCCGTTGGCGTCCATGTGGTTGATGAGCCGGCAAAGGTAGCGTGCCGTCAGCTCGCTCTTCAGGGTCCACGAGGCGTTGGTGTAGCCGATCGTCACCGCGAAGTTCGGCACGCCCGACAGCATCATGCCCTTGTACAGGAACGTGTTCTCCGGCTCGACCGCGCGGCCGTCGACGGAAAGCGTCATCCCGCCGATCATCTTCATCCGGAGGCCCGTGGCGGTGACGACGATGTCGGCCGGCAGCGTCTTGCCGGAGGCGAGCCGGACGCCGTCCTCGGTGAAGCTGGCGATCGTGTCGGTCTCGACCGAGGCGGTGCCGGAGCGGATCGCCTTGAACAGGTCGCCGTCCGGCACGAGGCAGAGGCGCTGGTCCCACGGCTTGTAGCTCGGGGTGAAGTGCTTGGCGACGTCGTAGTCGGGGCCGAGCTGCGCGCGCACGCCGTCGAGGATGCGCTTGGTCATCGCCGCCGGCTTCTTGCGCGCGAACTGGTAGAAGAAGATGCCGAGCGCGACGTTCTTCGCCCGCGTCAGCCGGTGGGCGAGGCCGGCCGGCAGCTTTTCGCGCAGCCAATGCGCGATCCTGTCCCGGCTCGGCAGGGCGACGATGTAGGTCGGCGAGCGCTGCAGCATCGTGACGTGCTGCGCGGTCTTGGCCATCGCCGGCACCAGCGTCACCGCGGTGGCGCCCGAGCCGATCACCACCACGCGCTTGCCGTCCCAGGACAGGTGCTCGGGCCAGGCCTGCGGGTGCACCACCGGCCCGGCGAAGCGCTCGCGCCCGGGAAAGTCCGGGCTGTAGCCGTGGTCGTAGGCGTAGTAGCCGCTGCACACCGACAGGACCGCGCAGGTGTAGCGCACCGGCTCGGCGGCTTCGCCGACCTCGGCGTCGAGGGTCCACAGGGCGGCGGCCGAATCCCAGGCCGCCCGCACCACCCGGGTGCCGAAGCGGATCTTTTGGTCGATGCCCTCGGCCTGCGCGGTCTCGCGGACGTAGCTCAGGATCGAGGCGCCGTCGGCGATCGCCCGGTCGCTGCGCCAGGGGCGGAAGCTGAAGCCGAAGGTGTAGAGGTCGGAATCCGAGCGCAGGCCGGGATAGCGGAACAGGTCCCAGGTGCCGCCGATCGCGTCGCGGCTTTCCAGGATGGCGTAGGTCTTCCGCGGGCATTCGGTCTGCAGGTAGTGCCCCATGACGATGCCGGACAGCCCGGCGCCGACGACCAGCACGTCGAAATGCCGGGCGGCGTCCGCGGCGGAGGCGGGTGCCCGAAGCGGACTCGTGGGGGGCGAGGCGTCGTTCATGGCGTCGGGCTCCGGCGGTTTCGCGCGTCGCCCCGATTTAAGGTGGACACCTTATAGACGTCAACGGGCTACCACCGTAAAATGCATCTGGCGCGAAACGTGATGGTGCCGGACGCGCCCCGCGCTCGGCGGATCGCAGGCCGGATCAGGGTGCGGGTGGATCGATGGGGCGGCCAAGTCGGACGGCGGGCCTGAGGCGATGAGGACGGGGCGATGAGGACGGGCCCTGCGGCGCGCGCGAAGGATCTGCCGAAGGGCGTTGCCGGGGCCGCGGGCAGGAGCGGCGCGACGCGCGTCGCGAAGCCCGGCACGCGCGACCGCGTGCTCGCGGCCTGCCGCGACCTGTTCAACGAGCGCGGGCCGGCCGCCGTCACCACCGCCGAGATCGCCGCCGCGGTCGGCATCAACGAGGGCAATCTCTACTATCACTTCCAGCGCAAGGAGCAGATCCTGGAGGCGCTGTTCTCGGCCTTCGAGCAACGGCTCGAGGCGGTGGCGACGGCCTATGCGACGCAGGCGGGCGAGGCGCGCTACGCCCCCTACCTCGCCGGCTGGTTCACGCTGATGTGGGAGTGGCGCTTCTTCTACCGCGACGGCGGCACGATCTTCCGGCTCGCGCCGGCCCTGCGGCCGCGGCTGAAGACGGTCAGCGATTCCGGCCAGGACCACGTCCGGCAGGCGCTCGCCGGGATGAAGGCGGCGGGCCTGCTCAGGGCCGGCCCGGCGGAGACCGAGCACCTGATCGTCAACGCCTGGATCGTCTCGACCTACTGGATCGACTACCTGCGCTCGCGCCGCGGCCTCGGCGAGGTCCGGCGCGAGCACCTGGATTGGGGCGCGGCCCAGGTGGCGAGCCTGTTCCGGCCCTACCTGACCGAGGCCGGGCTCGCCGCCGCCGCGCTGGCCTGAGCCGCCGGCGGCTCAGGCCGCGCGGTAGCGCTCCGCCGCATGCGGCCGCCCGAGATTGGGCAGCATCGCCTGGCGCCCGGCCTCGTAGGCGCTCCACTGCCCGGCATCGGGCAGCGGCGGGATCGTCACGGTCTCGCGCCGGTCGAAGCCGACGAGGGCGGCGTCCACCAGCTCGCCGACCTCCATGACGTTGTCGAGGGTGTTCACGTCGGCGCCGGAGCGCTCCCAGATCTCGGTGCGGGTGGCGGCCGGCAGCACCGCCTGGACGTGCACCCCCTTGGGCCCGAGCTCGAGATGCAGCCCCTGGCTGAGATAGAGCACGAAGGCCTTGGTCGCCCCGTACACCGACATGCCGAGTTCCGGGGCGAGGCCGACGACCGAGCCGATGTTGATGATCGCGCCGGTGCCGGCCCGGACGAAGCGCGGCGCCGCGGCGTTGGCGAGCCGCGTCAGCGCGGTGACGTTGAGGGCGATGAGGGCGGCGAGCGGACCGGGATTCTGATCGACGAAGGGCCCCAGTACCGCCGCGCCGGCATTGTTGACGAGCACGCCGATGCGCGCGTCCTCACGCAGGCGCGCCTCGACGCGGGCGAGGTCGGCCTCCACGGTCAGGTCGGCCTGGACCACGTCCACGGCGATGCCGGCCTCGCGCCGCAGCCGGTCTGCGAGGGCTTCGAGGCGCTGCCCGTCGCGGGCGACCAGCACGAGGTCGTGGCCGCGCCGCGCGAAGCGGTCGGCATAGGTGGCACCGATCCCGGACGAGGCGCCGGTGACGAGAACTGCGGGCTTGGTGGACATGGCCGATCTCTCCTGCTCTAACATGATGTTCATCATGTATAAGCGGACATGATGACCATCATGGTCTGCGTCAAGCGCGGTGATCGGGGCCGGTGTGAGGTGGCGCACAGGGCGCGGTTTTCGCCGGATCGGATGCGAGCCGGCGGCTCAGCAAGCCGACGTCATGCGCCGCGACCGAAGCGGAAGCGCCTCTCCCTCCCCCCGACGGATCTCGGGCCTGCCCGAGATCCACACCGTGTGTGCCCAAATCGGGCGGGCCCGACTTGGGTGCGGGGGAGGGTGGCCCGCGAAGCGGGTCGGGTGAGGGGAGCGCGCTGTCCGGATATGGCGCTCCCCTCACCCGACCCTCGCTGACGCGAGGCTCACCCTCCCCCGCAGAGGGGGGGAGGGAAGTTGGGGTGGATTCACCGTCGCCTGGATGGATGAAGGCTGTTGCCCGTCTGAGCCGGGGGGGCGGATCAGCGATGCGCAGAGACGGGTTTGCTGGCCGAGCCCTGTTCCGCGCCGCGCGGGCGGAACGCCCGGCTGCCGAGAGCGAAGAAACCCACGGCCCCGCCGATGACGACGCCGACCAGCAGAAGGAGGAGATTCGTGTCGGGCATCGCTCAACTCTCGCTCTGGATGAACCGAATGACGAACTGCCCGGAGGCGGGCAGCGCGGCGCCGAGGAGCATCCACCAGATGGCTTCGCCCTGCGGCCGGTTGTGATCCTTGACGTAGGGTACGATGAAGGCGGCACCTACGATAGCGATCCCCAGCGTGTTCGAGAAGCTGCCATAGAGCTTGATGTGCTCATTCCAACGCTTGGCCTCGAGCTTCCTGAGATCGGGCTCGAGTTCGATCCGCCTCCGCCGATGCGAGAAGTACAGTCGCAGAGCCGCGGCCGCAAAACCGGCCAGGGCGCCGAGGAGGGGAAGGGCCAGCCTGGTTCCGGTTCGGTCGGCGATCCAGTTGGCCGAGCCGTCGAGAAGACCTGCGAGGTCGCCGGGCATCGATTTCCCCCTCGGAGACCTGCGCCGGGAAACGGGCGCTCCCGACCGGCGGGACAATGTGCGTCGTAGGCGGATGGACGCCGCCGTCGCCAAGCTTGGACGCGGCCCGTTGGTCGACCTGCACCGGCCGTGCGATCGAACGCGACGAAAACGGCCGGTGCTGGACGCCTCGGGGCGGGACGACGCCTGTCAGGGGTGGCTTCCCTCCCCCCGCACCCAAGTCGGGCCTGCCCGACTTGGGCACACGGGGTTGCGGATCTCGGGCAAGCCCGAGATCCGTCGGGGGGAGGGAAGAGGCGGTGGCGTGATCGTCCAAGAGATGGGTGAAGGCCGTCGCCGATCCGGGACGTGGCGCCGCGAGGTGCGACGCCCGGCCCGCCAAGCGGCGACCTCCGCCACGCCGCCTCAGGCGGTGGCTTCGCCGTACAGCGTCTCGACGTGTTCCCAGTTCACGAGGTTCTCCAGGAACGCCTTGAGGTAGTCGGGGCGGCGGTTGCGGTAGTCGATGTAGTAGGAGTGCTCCCACACGTCGACGCCGAGGATCGGCTTGGCGCCGTGCACCAGCGGGTTCTCACCGTTCGGGGTCTTCATGATGGCGAGCTTGCCGTCCTTGACCGCGAGCCAGGCCCAGCCCGAGCCGAACTGGCCGATGCCGGCCTGGATGAAGTCCGCCTTGAACTTCTCCGCGCCGCCGAGATCCTCGTCGATCTTCTTGGCGAGGCTGCCCGGGATCGCGCCGCCGCCGTTGGGCTTCATCCACTGCCAGAAGTGCAGGTGGTTGAAGTGCTGGCCGGCATTGTTGAACAGCGGCTGGTTGTTGCCGTAGCTCGCCGTGACGATCTCCTCGACGCTCTTGCCCTCGAGACCGGTGCCCTCGAGCAGCTTGTTGCCGGTGTCGACGTAGGCCTTGTGGTGCTTGTCGTGGTGGAACTCGAGGGTTTCCTTCGACATGTACGGGGCCAGCGCGTCGTAGGCGTAGGGCAGTTCCGGCAGGGTGAAGGTCATCAGATTCTCCGTCTTGTCGAGGTCTTCTGGACGGGCGTGCGGAATCGCGCCGCGCGCCGCGCTCGACGGGGTAACGACCGGAAGGTAAGTCGGTGCCCCCGCCGCGGCAACGCCGGAACCGGCACGAAGCCCGTGGAAACCGCCACGCCGCGGGGCCGACTCCGGGTCGCCGGCGTTTTGCAAAACGCCGGCAAGGTCTTACTACGATCCTGGCGTATCCGGCCCCGACTTCGAGAGTTCCATGATCATTGCGCTGTTCGCGCTCAGTGCCGCGATGGTGATCGGCGGCGTCGTCGCCGTGATCCAGGGGTTCCCCTTCGTCCGCCTGGAGAGCGGGCTCTCCATGGTGATCGCGGGCGCGACCGTCGCCTCGGCCGGGGCGGTGCTCTCCGGCCTCGCGGTGGTGGCGATGGGCCTGCGCCGGGTCGCGCACGCCTTCGACGCCCGCCGCATCGTCGACGCCGTCAGCACGATGCAGGACGGGGTCCGCCTGCCCCCGGCGGCCCCCGCGCCGGCGTCCCTCGCGGTCCCGGCCGCGCCCGCGCCGACCGACCCGGCGCCGGCCCGCCCGATGCTGCCCAACGTGCTGGTGCCGGCCGCCGGCGCCGGCCTGCTCGGCGGCCAGAGCCGGACCGATCCGGTCTTCACGGAGGGCTACGCCGAGCCGTCGATCCCCGAGCCTTCGATGCCGGAGCCGGCCGAGGCCCATGCCGAGCCGGCGGTCCCGCACCCCGAACCGGCGGTCCCGCATCACGCGGCGCACGAGCCGGAGCCCGCCGCCCCGATGCCGGCCGAGGCGCAGGCCGAGCCGGAGCTGCCGCTCCCCGGCCTCACGCCGCCGGAGCCGGAGCCGGCCGCGCACGTCCCGCCGCCCCCGCCTCCGCCCGCCCCCGAGCCGGAGGACGACCTGTTCGCCCCGACCGAGCCGCCGGCCCTGCGCCGGAGCCTCGATGCCGAGCCCGCGCGGGAGGCCCCCGAGCCCGAGCCGGACACCCGCGAGGTCGTCGGCCGCTACGCCTCGGGCGGCAACACCTACGTGATGTACGCCGACGGCGCGATCGAGGCGGACACGCCGCAGGGCCGCTTCACCTTCGCCTCCCTCGACGAGCTGAAGGCCTTCGTCGAGGGCGGCGGCGAAGCCGGCAGCCGCGGCGCCGCCTGAAGGCGTTTCGCGCGCGCTCCTTCCCCCGCAGAGGGGGAAGGGGCACGTGCCCGTGCGTCAGCCCGGCGGGTCGAGGCTGGCGTTCCGCACCGGAAGCGGGGCCAGCATCGTGAGGGCGAAGCCGCCGGGGGCGTAGAGGGTCTCGACCTCGGCCTGCACCTGCGTCGTCAGCACCCGCTGCAGCAGGCGCGAGCCGAAGCCCTGGCGGCGGGGCGGCTCCACCGCCGGGCCGCCGCTCTCGCGCCAGGCAAAGCGCAGCATCCCGGCCGGCCCGCCAGGCAGGACCGCCCAGGCGACCGAGATCCGCCCGCGCCGGTTGGAGAGCGCGCCGTACTTGGCGGCGTTGGTGGTGAGCTCGTGGATCGCCATGCCGATCGGCACCGCGATCTCGGAGGGCAGCGCCGTGTCCGGCCCGTCGAGCACGATGCGGCCGTCGAGGGCCCCGTCCGCATCGGCGGCCTCGCCCTCGCCCGCCTGCGCCTCGGCGTAGGGGCGCAGCTCGCTCAGCAGCAGCGTGCGCAGGTCCGCCGTCTGCCAGGTCGCCTCGGTGAGCACCGAATGGGTGTGGGCGAGCGACTTGATGCGGCCGACGAAGGCTTCGTAGAAGCTCTCGATGCTGGACGCCGTCCGCGCGGTCGAGCCGACGATCGCCTGCACCGTCGCCAGGGTGTTCTTCACCCGGTGGTGCAGCTCGCGGATCAGCAGCGCCTGCCGCTCCTCGGCCAGGCGCTGGTCGGTGACGTCGGCGACGAGGCCGATCAGCCGCCGCGGCAGCCGGTTCGGGGCGTCGCGCTCGAAGCGGCCGGCGAGGTCGATGGTGCGCCACGCGCCGTCGCTGCGGCGGCGGATGCGGCCCGTGGTGTGCAGGATCGCGTCGTCGCGCAGCGCCTGCGAGATCGCCAGCCGCACCGCGGCGCGATCGTCCGGGTGCAGCGTATCGCGAAGGAACTCGGTCTTGCCGATGGTGCCGTCCTCGGGCGCGTGCCCGAAGATCTCGAACATCCGCTCGTTCTCCCAGATCGCGTGGTCCTCGAGCATGTGCCACTCGAAGATCCCGAGCCGGGCGACCGTGGTCGCGACCCGCAGGCGCTGGTCGCGGGCGGCGAGCCCGTCGCGGGCCTCGACCCGCGTGGTCACGTCCTGCACCACACCGACCATGCCGGTGCGGCGCCCGTCTTCGGCGTGGACCGGGCGGCCGCGCACGTCGACGATGATCTCGCGCCCGTCCGCCTCCCGCGTCAGGCGGGTCTCGAAGCGGTAGGCGCCGTCGCGCGCCATCGCGTCCCGGACCACGGCCTGGATCCGGTCGGGCTCGCCCGCGGAGAGGCCGGCGCGTAGGATGTCCCAGGTCGCGGAGGAGCCGGGGGGATGGCCGAGGATCTGCGCGGCGCGGCGCGACAGCACGAGGCGGCCGGTGCTCCGCTCCCAGCGCCACTCGCCGAGGCCCGCCGCGGCGAGGTCCTGGCGGTTCTCCTCGGAGCGGGCCGCCTCGTCGGCATCCACCGCCTCGACGACGAGGACGGTCCCGCCGGCGCCGGAGCGGCGCACCCGCACCTCGACCGAGCCGCCGTCGGCATGGAGCCAGGGATGGATGCCGTCGGCGATCCGGCCGCCGCCGACGAGGTCGGCGGCCGGCCGCCCCGCGAGCGCGCCGGGTGGGTGGCCGAGCAGGGCGCAGAGCGCGGGGTTGGCGTCGCGCAGGCGCGCGCCGTCCTGCGACAGCACGGCCAGCCCGATGGCGGCCTCCTCGAAGGCCGCGCGCCGCGGGTCGTCCACCGGGCCGTGATCGTCCCTGTCGGTCACACCGTCCCCTCGAACGCGCGGTCGCGCCGTCTCGAAAAGCGTCGCCCCGACGGAGGCACCGAGCGGGCGCCCGACAGGAGCGCGCCCAAGATGGGGCCGGGGCCGAAGCGGGGCAAGTCGCCCGGCGGCGCCTGCGGCTTCGACAACAGCTTAGTTGACCCCGTCGCCCCGGCCGATCCTCGAAGAAAGCCGCCGAACGCCGCCCGAGGCCGCCGCGAGGATCGTGCGGGTCGCCTGCGCCGGGCCACCGGCGCTTTCCTCCGGCACCCGGTGGCCGGCCCCGCGACCTCACGCATCGTCGCCTGCGGACGGGGCCTCAGCCCGGCGCGACGCGCGCGAACTCGAGGTAGGTCGGGCGGCGCCCGGCCGCGATCGCCTTCGCCTCGTAGCGGGTGCCGGGCCAGCCGGGATAGGGCTGCGTCCAGTCGGCGGCCGTGCGCGCCGTCCAGCGCAGGTGCGGGCAGCGGGCGGTGCGGACCAGGGTCCAGCCGACGTAGTCGTCGATGTCGCTGGCGAAGCGGAACAGGCCGCCGGGCCGCAGCACCCGGGCGATCTCGGCGAGCGACTCGTCCGAGACGAAGCGGCGCTTGCGCTGGCGCCGCTTCGGCCAGGGATCGGGGTAGAGCAGGTAGACCCGCGCGAGGCTGGCATCCGGCAGGGCGGCGAGCAGCGGTGACACGTCCTCGTCGCGGATGCGGACGTTGCGCAAGGCCCGCTCGTCGACGGCGCGCAGCAGCTTGGCGACGCCGTTGACGAAGGGCTCGGCGCCGATGATGCCGATCTCGGGATGGGCCGCCGCCTGCGCCGCCAGGTGCTCGCCGCCGCCGAAGCCGATCTCGAGCCAGACCTCCGACGGGCCTCGGGCGAGGCCGGGAAACAGCGTCGCCGGGTCGAGGGGGCGGCCGTCGGCGGGCGGGTCGACGCGCAGGCGCGGCAGCAAGTCCGACAGGCGCTGCTCCTGCAGCCCGCGCAGGCGCTTGCCCTTGCGTCGGCCGAAGAAGGCCCGCTCGGAGGCGTCGGCCGGGGGGCTGGTGTCGGTCACGGGGAAACTCGTTGGGAGGCTCACGCCTCGATCGGCGACCGGATCGGGCGCAGGCCCCCTCTCCCGTTCGGGAGAGGGGGCCGCCGGCGCGGGGTCGAAACCCTTACGCCAGGGCCGACCTCAGCTTGTCGGCGAGGTCGGTGCGCTCCCAGGAGAAGCCGCCGTCGGCGTCCGGGGCGCGGCCGAAATGGCCGTAGGCCGAGGTGCGGGCGTAGATCGGCTTGTTGAGGCCGAGCGCCAGGCGGATGCCGCGGGGCGAGAGGTCGAGGGCGTCCATCAGCACGCCCTCCAGCTTGGCCTCGTCGACCTTGCCGGTGCCGTGCAGGTCGACGTAGATCGACAGCGGCTTGGCCACGCCGATGGCGTAGGCGAGCTGGATCGTGGCGCGCGAGGCGAGGCCGGCGGCGACGACGTTCTTGGCGAGGTAGCGCGCGGCATAGGCCGCCGAGCGGTCGACCTTGGTCGGGTCCTTGCCCGAGAAGGCGCCGCCGCCGTGGGGCGCCGCGCCGCCGTAGGTGTCGACGATGATCTTGCGGCCGGTGAGGCCGGCATCGCCGTCGGGGCCGCCGATGACGAACTTGCCGGTCGGGTTCACGTGCCAGACCGTGCCCTCGTTGATCCAGCCCTCGGGCAAGGCCGCGCGGATGTAGGGCTCGACGATGGCGCGCACGTCGGCCGAATCGAGCGACTCGTCCAGATGCTGGGTCGAGAGCACGATCTGCGTTGCCTCGACCGGGCGGCCGTTGGCGTAGCGCACCGTGACCTGGCTCTTGGCGTCGGGGCCGAGCTTGGCCGCGTCGCCCTGCTTGGCCTTGCGGGCGTCGGCGAGGTCCTTGAGGATCTTGTGGGCGTAGAAGATCGGGGCCGGCATCAGCTCCGGGGTCTCGTCGGCGGCGTAGCCGAACATGATGCCCTGGTCGCCCGCGCCCTCGTCCTTGTTGCCGGCCGCGTCCACGCCCTGGGCGATGTCGGCCGACTGGGCGTGCAGGTAGATCTGCACGTCGTTGTTCTTCCAGTGGAACCCGGACTGCTCGTAGCCGATATCCTTCACCGCCTCGCGAGACAGCGCCTCGAGGTCCTTGAAGGTCACCGAATCGGGGCCGCGGACCTCGCCGGCGATCACGACGCGGTTGGTCGTGGTCAGCGTCTCGACGCCGAGGCGGGCTTCCGGCATCGCGGCGATGTAGGCATCGACCACGGTGTCGGAGATCCGGTCGCTCACCTTGTCGGGGTGGCCCTCGGAGACGGATTCGCTCGTGAACAGGAAGTCCGAACGCGGCATCGTGAGAGCACCCCGGTTGACGGGTGCGCCTTCCTGATCGCGGCGCTTGACCCGGTTGTGAGGGCCGGAGTTCTGGCACCGGCTCCCGGCAGGGTCAAGGTGGAATGCCGAACGGATCCGTTATACCGTACGAAGCGGACGGCCAATCGGTCCGAAGGTGCTACCACAGGGACGTGGCGGCCTCAGCCGCTCAACTTGCGCTCGAGGGCCTGGACCGCGGCGGCGAGGTCGCGCCGCGTGTCGGCCGAGCAGTTCTCGGAGACGTGGCGGGCCACCATCTCGGCCACGCCCTGCCAGCCGGCGTCAAGCGGGCGCTGCGGCGTGTCGCCGAAACCCTCGACGGCGTGGTCCTCGTCCCGGGGCATCCCGTTGAAGAAGTGGTCCAGCGGCACGCCGGTCATGCGCGAGAAGATGTCGAGATGGATCGCGCTGATGCGGTTGGTGCCCTTCTCGTACTTCTGCAGCTGCGCCGCGGACATGCCGAAGCTCTGGGCGACGCGGCGCTGGGTCAACGACGCCTTGCGCCGTTGTTCCGCGATGCGTTGCCCGACATAAACGTCCCGTTGATCCGTCTTCTGGCCTGCCATCACTCGTCTCGCGTGCGCGCCCCCAAGGACGCGGAATCGTCGACCATCCGCGACCTCGCCCTGCGCAAGCTTAGCTGCCGGCGCACGGCTTGTCACCCTCATAACCCGTTGGCTCTCCAGCGGTATCCGCCTGCATGGATGCCGCCGCGATCGCACCGCCGGCCAAGCTCGGCCGTTCTCCGATCCGCTCTACGAGAATTCCGTTGCCGCGGCAACGGTTTCGCGGGGCCGGCGTCCCGCGGGCCTCCCATCCCGTGCGGGCCTCCCATCTCAGGAACGTCCGCGTCCCTGCGCGGTCGCCGCCCGGCGCAACGCGTCGGCGAGGGCCCCCCCCGATTCCGGCGCCGGCGCGGCGGCGGATCGCGGCGCGGGCCCGCGCGTCGACGCCGCACGCTCCTGGCGTGCCTGGTCTTGGCGCCCCTGCTCGCGGCGCGCCGGCCGCTCGCCGTCTTCCGCGCGCATGCTCAGGGCGATGCGCTTCCGCGCCGGGTCGACCTCGACGACGCGGACCTGCACCACGTCGCCGGGCTTCACCACCTCGCGCGGGTCCTTCACGAAGCGGTCGGCGAGCACCGAGATGTGCACCAGCCCGTCCTGATGCACCCCGACGTCGACGAAGGCGCCGAACGCGGCCACGTTGGTGACGACGCCCTCGAGCCGCATGCCGGGCTTCAGGTCCGCGATCGTCTCGACGCCGTCCTGGAAGGTCGCGGTGCGGAAGGCCGGGCGCGGGTCGCGGCCGGGCTTCTCGAGCTCGGCGATGATGTCGCCGATCGTCGGCAGGCCGAAGGTGGCGTCGACGAATGCCCGCGGGTTCAGCGCCCTGAGCACGCCCCCGTTGCCGATCAGGGCGCCGATCGGCTGGCCGGTGGCGGCCAGGATCTTCTTCACCACCGGATAGGCCTCCGGGTGCACGCCGGAGGCGTCGAGCGGATCGCTGCCGCCGCGAATCCGCAGGAAGCCGGCGGCGAGCTCGTAGGCCTTCGGCCCGAGGCCGGCGACCTTCCTCAGCGCGGCGCGCGAGCGGAACGGGCCGTTGGCGTCGCGGTGCACGACGATGTTGGCCGCCACCCGCTCGCTCAGCCCCGAGACGCGGGCGAGCAGCGGCGCGGAGGCCACGTTGACGTCGACGCCGACGCCGTTGACGCAATCCTCCACCACCGCGTCGAGCGAGCGCGACAGCTTCCCCTCGGCAAGATCGTGCTGGTACTGCCCGACGCCGATCGCCCGCGGCTCGATCTTCACGAGCTCGGCCAGCGGGTCCTGCAGCCGCCGCGCGATCGAGACCGCGCCGCGCAGGGTCACGTCGAGGCCCGGCAGCTCGGCCGAGGCGTAGGCCGAGGCCGAGTAAACCGAGGCGCCGGCCTCCGAGACCATCACCTTGGTCAGCGTCAGCTCCGGGTGCTTGCCCAGCAGCTCGGCGGCCAGCCTGTCGGTCTCGCGCGAGGCGGTGCCGTTGCCGATGGCGATCAGCTCGACCCGATGCGCGCGGCACAGCTTGGCCAGCGTCGCCAGGGCGCCGTTCCAGTCGCGCCGCGGCTCGTGCGGGAAGATCGCGTCGGTGGCCACGACCTTGCCGGTGGCGTCGACCACCGCGACCTTCACGCCGCTGCGGAAGCCCGGATCGAGCCCGAGCGTCGGCCGCGCGCCGGCGGGCGCGGCCAGCAGCAGGTCGCGCAGGTTGCCGGCGAAGACCGAGATCGCGCCGGCCTCCGCCACCGCCCAGAGCCGGGCCCGCAGGTCCGTGTCGATCGCCGGCTTCAGCTTGGTCCGCCAGGTCTTGCGCACCGTCTCGGCGAGGAAGCGGTCGCCCGGCCGTCCGCGCTCGGCGATCCCGAAGGCCTCGGCGATGCCGAAGGTCTGGGCGATCCGCGCCTCCTGCCAGGCCGGCCGGCCGGGCGGCGGCGTCTCGGCGTCGGTGAGGTCGAGGTCGAGCACCTCCTCCTTCTCGCCGCGGAACAGCGCCAGGATCCGGTGCGAGGGCAGGCGGGTGAGCGGCTCCTCGAACGAAAAGTAGTCGGCAAACTTCTGCCCGCCCTCGGCCTTGCCCTTGCGCACCGAGGCGCGCATCTGCCCGCGCCGCCAGGTCTCCTCGCGCAGGCCGCCGACCAGCTCGGCATCCTCGCCGAAGCGCTCGATCAGGATCGCGCGGGCGCCCTCCAGGGTCGCCTCGACGTCGGGGAAGCCGTCCTTGCCCGAGAAGCTCTTCGCCGCTTGCTCGGGGGCCTGGTCCGGCCGCGCCAGCAGCACCTCGGCGAGCGGCCCGAGCCCGGCCTCGCGGGCGATCTGCGCCTTGGTGCGGCGCTTGACCTTGAACGGCGCGTAGAGGTCCTCGAGCCGCGCCTTGGTCTCGGCCGCCGCGATCTTCCGGGCGAGGTCCGCATCGAGCTTGCCGAGGGACCGGATCGCGTCCTGCACGGCGGCGCGGCGCTCCTCGAGGTCGCGCAGGTAGCCGAGGCGCTCCTCCAGGGTGCGCAGCTGCGCGTCGTCCAGCGCCCCGGTCGCCTCCTTGCGGTAGCGGGCGACGAACGGCACCGTCGCGCCGCCGTCGAGGAGGTCGACCGCCGCCCTCACCTGCGCCTCGGCGACGCCGAGCTCGGTGGCGATGCGCTGCGTGATGCCGATCATCCGGTCGCGTCCTGCAGATGGCGTGGGGCGCGGTGTCTAACCCGGATGGGGGAGGGGGGCCAGAGCGGGCGGGGCCGGCGCGCGGGCCGGCTCCGCCTGCGGCGCCGCCTCCCCCGCGATCCCCGGAGGATCGTCCGCAGCGATCGTCCTCGGGCTGCCGATCGTGGCGATCGGGCCGTCGCGAGCGATCGCGCTCTCGGGCATGCCGTGGCGGGGCGGCGGCTCGGGCGTGAGCACCATGGTGAGCCCGCCGGCGCGATGGATCGCGGCGAGCCCGCGGGCGCCGCCGTCGAGGGAGCCGGACAGCACCACGCCGATCATCCGCCCGCGGCCGTGCCGGGCCACGGAATGGAAGAGCAGGTCGACCGTGCGGTTGCCGTGCAGCCGCATCGGGTCGGCGACGATCTCGCCGAAGCTGCGGTCGGCCAGGATCGGGTGCCGGGCCGGCTCGCCGATGTCGATGCGGCCCGGCCCGAAGCGTTCGCCCGCGTCCGCGATCAGGACCGGGTGCGGGCAGGCCTGCGCCAGGATCGCGCGGAGGTGGCTCGGCCGGTCCCAGGGGCGGAGCAGCACGAGGAGGACGGCCCGGAGCGGTGCCGGGAGGGCGACGAGGAGCGCCCGGATGTCGCGAAGGCCCTCGGCCCCGGAGGCGCCGACGGCGACGAACCGGGGCCGGTCACCGGCGGGCATGGGCGCGCGGCAGCATCGGGCCGGGCCCGGGCGCCACGCCGGACGGCGAGGATTTTTTGGCCCCACGGTCCGGGGCGTGGGGTGCCGGCGCGCCGCGTCAGTTCAGCCGCCAGATCGCCGCGTTGAGCAGGGACGCGAAGGCGACCCAGGCGGCGTAGGGCAGCAGCAGGGCCGCCGCGATCCGGTCGATCCGCCAGCTCAGGCGGATCGTCCACAGGATCATCACGAGGAGGGCCACCACCACCACCAGGCCGGCACCCAGCGCGTGGCGGGCGAAGAACACCGGCGTCCAGGCGGCGTTGAGCGCGAGCTGCACGCCGAAGGCGGCGATCGCCAGCCACCAGCCCCGGCGCGACGGGCCGGTGGCCGGGCGGGCGCCGAGCAGGCGCCAAGCTGAGACGACCATCAGCACGTCGAGGATCGTCCAGGCGATCGGGAAGGCCGCGTTCGGCGGGTTGAAGGCGGGCTTGGCGAGGCCGGCGTACCACCCGTCGATCTCGGGGGCCGTCGACAGCCCGCCGATGAGCGAGGTCGCCCCCACCGGCAGGATCGCGGCGGGCAGGCGCAGCCACCAGGGAAGGGCCGGGCGGATCGGAACCCGCGTCGGCGAGGCTTGCGTGGAAGAGGCTTGCGTGGACGCGGCGCGGCTGGCGGTCTGCATGGACGAAACCCGACGGGGCCTCGGAGGCGGCCCCGGCCCGGATCGTGGCAGCCGCGGCGTTCGGAGGCTATAGGAAACCCGCGCGTCTTCCTCCCCTCGTGCGGGGAAGGGACGATGAAGGGAAGGGACGCGGCGCGAGCCGAATCCGGACCGCCGAACGATCTCCCGCCACGCAACATCGGACGCGGCCATGACCTCACGCAACCCGACGGACGACGCCGACCCTCGCGCCGCCGGATGGTCGAAGCGGACGCTCGCCGCCCAGGCGATGGGGCATGTCGAGCCGGTGACCCGCGCGGTGGTGGCGCCGCTGCACGTCTCGACCACCTTCATCCGCGACCCCGACAACGGCTATTCCTCCGGCTTCTCCTACGCGCGGCCCGACAACGCGACGGTGCGCGAGGCGGAAGCCGTGCTGGCGATGCTGGAGGAGGCGCCGGCCGCGATGCTGTTCGGCTCCGGCATGGCGGCGGCGACGGCGGTGTTCGGCGCGCTGGAGCCCGGCGACCACGTGGTCGCGCCGGCGGTGATGTACTGGGCCCTCAAGCGCTGGCTGCGCGAGGAGGCGCCGCGGCGCCGGCTCGACCTCGATTTCGTGGCGATGGACGACCTCGACGCCCTGCGCGCCGCGATGCGGCCGGGCCGGACCAAGCTCGTCTGGATCGAGACCCCCGGCAACCCGCTCTGGACGGTCACCGACATCGCCGCCGCGGCCGAGATCGCGCATGGGGCCGGGGCGCGGCTGGCGGTCGACTCCACCGTCGCCTCGCCGTTCCACACCCGGCCGCTGCGGCTCGGCGCCGACCTCGTCATGCATTCCGGCACCAAGATCCTGAACGGCCATTCCGACGTGATCGCCGGCGTGCTCGCCACCGCCGCCCGCGACGCCGCCTGGACCCGGATCGGCGCGATCCGCGCGAGCGGCGGCGCGATCCTCGGGCCGTTCGAGGCCTACCTCTTGATGCGGAGCCTGCGCACCTTCCCCCTGCGCGCCGCCGCGCAATCGGCCGGCGCCCTCGACCTCGCGGGCCGCCTCGCCCGGCACGCCCACGTCGCCCGGGTGCTCTATCCGGGGCTCCCCGAGGATCCGGGCCACGCGGTCGCTGCGCGGCAGATGGACCAGGGGTTCGGGGCGATGCTGTCGATCCGGGTGGCCGGGGGCGAGGCCGCGGCGATCGCCACCGCCGCGCGCGTGCGCCTGTGGAAGCGCGCGACCTCGCTCGGCGGCGTCGAGAGCCTGATCGAGCACCGCGCCTCGGTCGAGGGACCGGGCACGCCGTGCCCGCCCGACCTGCTGCGCCTCTCGACCGGGCTCGAGGACGCCGACGACCTGTTCGCCGACCTCGACGCGGCGCTCCGGGCCGCCCACGCGGGCCCCTGAGCGCGGCGGCCTCGGATTCCTGTCCCGCGGGCGGGACCCTCCGGCGTGCCGCGCGTTGTGCCTCACAGCTTCCGAGCATCCCACGCCGAGAGACGACGAGCGGACCATGACGACACGCATCCTTGCCGGCGCCGCGCTCACCGGGGCCCTGGCGCTCGCCCTCCTCGCCGCACCGGCGGCCTCCACCGCCGCGCGGGCCGACACGGTCCCGAACCTCGACATCAAGAAGACCTGCCAGTCGGCGAGCCGGGCCAACGTCAGCGTCAGCGACAACGCCAACATCGAGGGCTGCCTGCGCTCCGAGCGGGACGCGAAGAAGGAGGCCGAGCGCCGCTGGGGCGACTACACGCCCTCGGCCAAGCGCCAGTGCGAGGACCAGTACAAGGCCGGCGGCTACCCGTCCTACGTCGAGATGGTGACCTGCCTCGAGCTCGCCAGCGGCACGGTGCCGACCCAGCCGAATTCCGGCGGCACCGCCACCGGCGGTCCCGGCGCGCCGGGCGGCAAGGCGGCCCCGCAGGAAGCGGGAAGCCAGAACCTCACGCGCGAGCCGGCCGCGAGCCAGCGCACCAACCCGATCGAGGTGCTCGAGAAGAAGTAGCGCCCGCGATGTCGGAAAGACCGCTTCTCGCCGGCCGCCGCGCCGTGGTGTTCGACGCCTACGGCACCCTGTTCGACGTGCATTCGGCGGTGCAGCGCCATGCCGACGCCGTCGGGCCGGCGGCGGCGCGGCTGTCGGAGCTGTGGCGGGTGAAGCAGCTCGAATACAGCTGGACCCTGTCGCTGATCGGCCGCACCGCCCCGTTCTGGCAGCTCACCGAGCGGGCCCTGGACTTCGCCCTGGCGAGCCACCCGGACGTCGACGCGGGCCTGCGCGACCGGCTGCTCGACGCCTATCGCGACCTCGACGCCTACGGGGAGGTGCCGGGCGTGCTGGAGCGCCTGCGCGCGCGCGGCCTGTCCACCGCCATCCTCTCCAACGGCGACGACGCCATGCTCGGCCGCTCGGTCGCCTCGGCCGGCCTCGCGTCCGGCCTCGACGCAGTGCTCTCGGCCGACGCGGCCGGCGTCTTCAAGACCCATCCGCGCGCCTACGCCGTGGCGCTCGACGCCCTCGGCGTGCCCGCCGAGGCGGTGCTGTTCTGCTCCTCGAACCGCTGGGACATCGCCGGCGCCACCGCCTTCGGCTTCGCCTGCGCCTGGATCAACCGCATGGGGAAGCCGGACGAGTACGCCGACCTCGCGCCGGTGGCGGTGCTGTCGGATCTCGCGGGCTTGTTCTGAGGCGGGGCGTCGGCTCCCCCATCTCACCTGGATCGCATGGGGTGCGGGTTCCCCTCTCCCCGCACGCGGGAAGAGGCCCGGCCGCACCTCGTCGTGCAGCCGGGAAGCACAGGCGAAGCCAGAGCGATGGTGAGGGGAAGGCACCGGACGAGGCTCCGCCGTCGAAGCCCCCTCACCGTCGGCTGCCGCCTCGCCGCGCCGACGACGGGGTCGTCGCGGCCCTCTCCCCGCGTGCGGGGCGAGGGGATGCGCGCGGGGCGCACCGCCATGGTCCTGTAAGGCTCCCGCGCGCCTCCCGACCCCTCACTTCACCACGATCCAGTCCTCCACCACCAGGGCGTCGAGGCCGGTGGTGGTGAACATCAGGATCGCGTCCTCCGCCGTGTGGAGGATCGGCTTGCCCATCACGTTGAAGCTGGTGTTGAGCAGGATCGGCACGCCGGTGATCTCGGCGAAGGCGGCGATCAGCGCGGCGTAGGCCGGGTTGCGCGCCGGCGTCACGCTCTGGAGCCGGCCGGTGCCGTCGGCGTGCACCACCGCCGGGACCTGGTCGCGCTTGGATTCGCGCCAGACCAGGGTGCGCTCCATGTACGGGCTGTCGGCGTAGGCCTCGAACCAGTCGGGGCCGGCCTCGGCCAGGATCGAGGGGGCGAAGGGCCGGAAGGCCTCGCGGTACTTCACCTTGGCGTTGAGCGCGTCCTTCGCGCCCGCCGGCCGCGGGTCGGCGAGGATCGAGCGGTTGCCGAGCGAGCGCGGGCCGAACTCGGCCCGGCCCTGGACCCAGCCGACGAGGCCGCCGGCCGCGAGGATCCGCGCCGCCTCCCGGGTCGCCGCCGCATGGCCGACCTTGCGCGCGCGCGGCTCCCACTCGGCCAGCCGCTCCATCGGCGCGGTCGAGACGCGCGAGCCGAGATAGGGGGTGAGCGGGCGCGCCTCCGGCGCCGGCCCGGTCCAGCCCGGGTTGTCGGCGGCGTAGGCGAGCCAGGCCGCGCCGACGGCGTTGCCGTCGTCGCCCGGCGCGGACGGCACGTGCAGGCGGGAAAAGCTCGAGCGCTCGAGCACCCGCCCGTTGTAGGAGGAGTTGAGGCCGCAGCCGCCGGCGATCACCAGGTTCTCGTGCGGGCTGAGCGCCCAGGCCTCGGCGACGAGGATGTCCATCAACTCCGAAAACACCTCTTGGCCGCTCCTGGCGAGATCGGCCCAGCCGGCCTCGCCGAGATCGGCCGGGCGGCGGCTCAGGATCGTCGCGACCACGTCGCGCACGGTGGCGTCGTCGGTGAACTTCAGGCGGCCGCCCTCCGCCGTGTACAGGCGGCGCAGCTGCGCGACGAGCGCGGGATCGGAGCGGCCGTAGGGCGCGAGCCCCATGATCTTCCATTCCTCGCCCTTGAGCTGGTCGAAGCCGGCGAGGTCCGTGACGAGCCCGTAGAGGAAGCCGACCGAGCCGCGGCCGCGGTGGCGCCGCACCTCGGCGATGCGGCCCGCCTCCATCCGGTAGAGCGCGGCCGCGCCGGTCTCGCCCATGCCGTCGACGATCACCGCGGTCGCGTCCGAGAACGGGCTGCCCCACAGGGCGTAGGCGGCGTGGGTGAGGTGGTGGGGGAAGCGGTCCTGCCGCACGATCCGCGCGCGCGCCGCGCCGCCGCGGCCCCGCGTCTCCTGGTCGAGGGCCAGCAGCGTGCCATAGCCGGCGCGCGCCTGGGCGATCGCCATCTCGGCCACGAAGATGCGCTCGGCGCGCTCGGGCACGAACGAGCGGTTGAGCACCGGCGCGTGCCGGCCCAGGGCTTCGAGGGTGAAGGCGCCGGTGCGCCCCTGCCCCTCGAGGAACTCGGTGAATTGCTGGCCCCAGGTCGAGGCGACGACGAGCTCGGAGCCTTCCGGCACGAGCTCGGCGAGCAGCCCGACCATGCGGGTGGCCGGGTCCGGCTCGCAGTTCGGGGCGCGCTTGTATTGCAGGAAGCGCTCGGCGCCCTCGGCGAACAGGACCGTGCCGTCGGGCCCGATCAGCGCGAGCGCCGGGTCGTGGAAGGTGGTGGCGAGGCCGAGATAATACCGCATCGCGGATCGGGTTAGCGCCGCGGCGCCGACCCGGCAACCTCCCGTCAGGCGCGCTGCGCCCGCTCCAGCCGGCGGGCGAGGCGGGTCGCGCCGTAGACCTCGCCGAGGCGCCGGCGGGCGGCGTGGACGGGAGGCGCCTCGCGCTCGGCATGGGCGGCGGCGATCACCCGCAGCGTCGCGGCGACGGAGCGCTCCAGGCGCTGCTCGTCGTGGGCCTTCACGGCGCGGGCCGGCACGGATTCGGTCATCGGGATGCCCCCTCGTGGTCCCGCCCTCGTCCGGACGGCGACCGTCGGCGACAGCATCCGGGGCGGGCTGGGCCGCAAGATGGCAGCTTGGCCGTAACCTGGCCGCTTGGCCCCGAGTCGGCCGCTCGATCATAAGGTGGCGGCTTGGCCGCGGGAGCCGCCGCCGGCCTCAGGGCGCGGCGGAGGCCTCCTGCGCCCGCACGACCTCGCGGGCGGTGTCGAGCACGATCCGGCGGTCCGCGTCGCTGCGGATCGCGTCCCACAGCGTCAGCAGCTCCCGGGTTTCCTGGGCCGGGCAGCCGCCCTCCCGGGTGCTCACCAGCTCCTCGACGGTGCAGCCCAGGGCCGTGGCGATGCGCTTCAGCGTCTGAGCGGTGCGCTCCGACGGCAGGAGTTCTGTCATGCGTCGATCTCGATGGGGCATCGGCATCACGCGGCCCGGCGTGCGCGGGACGGCGCGGAAGGCCGGCATGCGGCAGGCCGGGTCGGGCGCTGGCCCGCGCCCGGGCGACCCGGCCGGTGCGCGGGTTGCATCGTGCGCCGGCCGCGGGGGGCCATGGCGGCGCCTGCGGTCGGACCGGGCGTCGTCACGGCCGCATCGCGATCCGCCGGCGGACGAGCCGGGATCGTCTTGCGGGTGCAGGCATCGTTGTTCGCAAGATCCAGCATGCGGGTTCCCGTGCGACGCGCTCGAGGTGCGTAGGATAATCGATCTATGAGTTACAGTGTATTTTGAATAAATACCTTACAAAGACCGTTCGCTATATATTCGGCAGCTCCGATCCGGCGACGATGCAGGATTTGGACCTGCCCTCGAGACCGCCGATCGATGAGAGACCGGATATCGAATCCAAAATGGGATCGAAGTTGCACTCACATACGTTGGTATCCGATTTTAAACTAGAAGTGTCAAATTCGCGCGATATTTATACTGTCTTGCGCTATATTGATAGCCAGCCCGGATAGGGCCCCGGCGCTCGGCCGGCAGGCATCCGCATCCGCATCCGCATCCGCATCCGGGCCCGCGGCCGAAGCGCCGCGGGCCCCTCACCGCCCGGGGCGCATTCAGCGCGGCCGGCCGGCGTCGCGCCGCGTCTCGGACGGCGCGCAGCCGTACAGCCGCCGGTAGCGCTGCCCGAAATCGCTCATGTGGACGAACCCTCACCGCGCCGCGACCTCGGAGATCGAGAGCGTCGCGCCGCCGCGCGCGGTCAGGTCGTGGTGGACCTTCCGCAGGCGGCGATCGATGATGAACTGCACCGGCGTCTGCCCGATCGCCTGCCGGAACCTGTCCTGCAGCGAGCGGACGCTGATCCCGGCCGCGGCCGCGATGTCGGCCAGCGTCAGCGGGTCGGACAGGTGCGCCTCGATGTAGTCGAGGGCGGCGCGGACGCGCCGGAGCGGCACGTCCTGGCTCTCCTGCGGCGCCGGCATGTCCCGCTTCGGCCAGACCGAGAGCAGCTGGTAGCTCAGGATCTCCTGGATCAACGGGACGATTAGGTTCCCGCGCCGGCTCGGTCCGTGGCTGTGCGCATGGATCTGCCGCAGGGTGCAGAACAACATCTGCACGCCGGGGGTCGTCATCGCGGCGATCGGCGCGAGCGGCGCGAAGCCGCGGTCGCCGCCGCCCGTCAGCGCCGCATTGGCGGCCGTCAGGGCCGCGACCGGGATCGTCCCGCTGATGGCGCCGAACCCGCTCGAGGCCTGGACCTCGCGCAGGTCCTCGAAGCCGACCAGCGTGGCGTGGGAGGGCAGGCCGATGGCCTCGCCGGCCCGGTAGCGGTAGGCGATGCTGCCGCTCGTGACGAAGCGGATGGTCACGAGGTCGGCGTCGAATTTCGGCTTGGTGACGAATCCGCTCGCCGAGGCGGTCTCCCACAGGCTGAAGGTCTCGCTCTGGCTGCCGGCGATGCGGATGTCGGGCGCCGCCGAGCGCAGGATGTCGAAGTTGACGGCGATGCCGCCGCGATCGTTGAACAGCTGGAGCTGCCGCAGCGAGCCGATGCGCGCGACGATGCGGTCCTGGGAGCGCCAGGCCGCCGGATCGCGCTGGGCGAGACCGCTCATCCGAGGGGCCTGACCGATCGGGGCGGCGTGGAAGCGGGGCGGCGCATCGTCGGGCAACTCGAAGTGGGGATCGGCTGTGCCGCCGGGGCGATCGACCGCCCCGAAACCGCGCGCCGCCGTGCGCGGGCCGTGCCGCGGCCGGCGGGCTACCAGGCGAGCCGCTCGATCACCGCGTCGGGCTGCACCGGCTGGCGCGCGAGCCAGGCGGCGACGTCGCCGAGGGTGTGGTGGGCGGCCGAGACGCCGAGCTCCTCGGCGTGGATGCCGCGGGCGACGAGCAGGCTGGCGATGCCGAACCCGCGCGCGCCGGCGATGTCGGTGCGGATCGCGTCGCCCACCGCCAGGACGCGGGCGGGATCGGGCGCGGCGCCCGCGTCGAGGCCGGCGGCGAGCGCGAGCGCGGCCTCGTAGACCGGCCGGTGCGGCTTGCCGGCATAGGTCACCGCGCCGCCGATCGCGGCATAGGCCTCGGCCAGCAGGCCGGCGCAGGGGATGAGCAGGCCGTCGCGCTCGACCACGAGGTCGGGGTTGGCGCAGATCATCGGCACGTCGCGGGCCCTCAGCGCGGCCAGCGTCGCCCGGTAATCCTCGGCCGTCTCGGTGGCGTCGTCGAACAGGCCGGTGTTGACCACGAGATCGCAGGCGTCGGCCGGCACCAGCGTGAGGTCGAGCCCCTCGAAGATCGGGCCGTCACGCTCCGGGCCGAGATGGTGGATCCGCGCGCCCGGCCGCCGGGCGATCAGCCCGCGGGTGAGGTCGCCCGAGGTCAGGATCGCGTCGTAGGCGGCGCGCGGCACGCCGTAGCCGTCGAGGATGCGCTGCACGCCGGCCCAGGGGCGGGGCGCGTTCGAGACCAGCACCACCCGGCGCGGGCGCGGGCCGGGCCGCTCGCGGAAGGCGATCAGCGCCGCGCCGGCGGCGGTGTGGGCGCGGGTGCCGTCGTGCAGCACGCCCCAGACGTCGCACAGGATCAGGTCGTAGGCATCCGCGATGCCGGACAGGCCGGGCAGCGTCGGGATCGGATCGGGCATCGGCGGTCTCGGGCGGATCTGTCGGGGAAGGCGCCGGCCGGGTTAGGCGCGCCGGCCGGGGTTGGCAATCGCGCGGGGCTTTGCGGGATCGGGCGACCCGGCGTAGCCTCGCGGCGGGAACGTGACGGTCCCGATTCCCGACGACCTCGCCCGCCGCCTCGCCGCGGATGGCGGCGACCTCGCGCGCCGCGCGCTGGAGGCCTTCGCGGTCGAGGAGTTTCGCGCCGGGCGGCTGACGCCCCCCGAGTTGCGCACGCTGCTCGGGTTCGGCACCCGTGCGGCGCTCGACGCCTTCCTCAAGGCCCGCAACGTCTTCGTCGACTACGACCTCACCGACCTGGACGACGACCGCCGCGATCTCGACCGCCTCGGCCTGTGATCCGTTGCGTGCCGTCGCCGATGCCGGGCCGATCCATTATCTCGTGCTGATCGACCTTATCGCGGTGCTGCCGACGCTGCTGGCCGGGGTCGCGATCCCCGACACGGTATGCCGGGAGTTGCGCCATCCCGAAGCTCCCGCGGCCGTGCGACGCTGGATGTCGGCGCCGCCGGCCTGGCCCGCGGTCGAGCCCGATCCGGTCGGGTCGGACCCGTCGCTCGGGCCACTGGATGCCGGGGAATGGGAAGCCATCCGGCTGGCGACGGCGCTCGGGGCGGACCTGATCCTCATGGATGGCCGTGCCGGCGTCGCCGCCGCCCGGGCCAGGGGGGTCGCCGTCACGGGCACGCTCGGCATCGTCGACCTCGCCGTGCGCCGCGGCCTCCTCGATGTGCTCGACGCCGTCTCACGGCTCCGGGCGACCAATTTCCGCTGCCGCCCGGCGCTGTTCGAGGCCCTGCTCGCCCGGCATCCTCGCCCCTGGCACGGCTTCCCCCCGATCTGCCATCCCGAAGGGACCCTCCGGATCGGGTACGACCCCTCTAGCTCGCCCGGCGCAGGAAGGCCCGGAACGGGCGGCGCTCCGGCGTCGGCTCGGGCGGGTCGTCCGGGGTCGGGGGGGCGGAGGGGACCGGCGGGGCCTGCGCGGCGAGCACGTCGGCCCGCACCGGGCGCGGCGGGGCGAAGACCGGCCCCTGCGCGAACGGCACGTCGAGGTCGATCAGGTCGGGCACGTCGGATTCGGCCGCGACGTCGGTCGCGACCAGGCGGATGCCGGCCCGCGCGAGCGCGGTGACGAGGTCCTCGATCGCGATGTCCGACAGGCTGCGCCGGGCCGGGCCGGGACGCAGCAGCAGGCCGGCGGGGACCTTGACCTGGCCGACGCCGTAGCCCGCCAGCGCCGCGGCGTCGAAGCGCAGGTCCGCCGGCCGGTCGAGGGTGAAGCCGACCCGGCCCTTGAGCGCGGCGACGGCGCCGGCCTGCTCGGCGTCGAGGTTGCGCCAGCTCGCCTGCGGCAGGGCGACGACGAGTCGGCCGGCCAGGGCCGGCTCGGCCGCGACCAGCCGCGCGATCCCGCGCAGGAACCCGGGCTCGTAGAGCGAGAGCGGCGACAGGCCGTAGGCCACCGCCGCCTCGCTGCCGCGGCCGACGAGGTGGCGGGCGATGGTGGCGACCCGCTGCAGCATGCGCCGGTCGAGCTCGGTCGAGCGGCCGTGCCGCTCCAGCACCGGCAGGAACGCCTCCGGCGTCAGCACCGCGCCGGCGAGCCTCAGGCGGGCCAGGGCCTCGTAGGACGCGACCTTGCGCTGCGGCAGCGTCACCAGCGGCTGGAGGTGGACCTCGAGGCCGTCGCCGTCGAAGGCCGCGATCACCGCCTCGTCCTCGGTCGAGCCCCGGGCGGCCGCGTCCGCCCGGGGCAGGGCGCGCGGCGGGAAGAGGCGCGGCACCGGCATCGGCGCCCGCTCGGGCTCCGGCGCCGCGGGCGGCACGTAGGCCGGCGGCTGAACCGAGGCGGGCGGCGGCGCGTAGGCGGGGGCCGGCGCGTAGGCGGGGGCCGATGCGAAGGTTGGGGCCGGCGGCGGTTCCGGGGCGGGCGCCGGCTTCGAGGCGGCCAGGTCGGCGGCCTGCTGCTTCAGCCGCGCGACCTCGCCGTCCTGCGTGCCGACCACGGCCGCGAGGTCGCGCACGATGCCGCTGAGCAGGCCGATCTCGACGGTCAGCTCCTCGACGTCGCGGGGCAGCCCGGCCTGCGCCGGATCGGCCCGGCCGGCCGCCTCGGCCTTGAGCAGGCGCTTCGACAGGGTGTCGAGCTCGGCCGAGAGCTTGTCGCAGCGTGCCTTCAGCCCGCTCGCACGGGCATGGGCCGCGAGCGCGCCGAACGCGGCGAGCCCCCCGAGCGCGAGCGCGCCGACCGTGGGCATCAGGGCGGCGAGCGGCGCGAGCGCAACGAGGCCGAGCAGACCCATCGACCACAGGCCCGCATGCCGGCCGATCCTCCGGGCTGTGGGTCGGTTCGCCACGGGTGCCTTCTTGCCTGGATTCGGGGGGGGAGCCCGGGCCTGCCTGATCGGGGCCGCGGAGCCCTTTTGTCGCCGAGGGCCCGCGGAGCCGCAAGCGCGCAGGTGAGCCGGCGCGGCGGTTTTCCGCGAGTGTGACATCCGGAAGTTTTTTCGCCCGCTTGCGGCTTCGCGCGCCCAATCCTCGCCCTGCTCCGCCCTTGCCGCGCCCGGCCCGGCGCCCGAGATCGGTGGCAGGCGATCGATCGACGGAGCGACGGCATGGACGCGCAGGGCGAACTTCTGATGCGGGTCGAGGGCATGACCTGCGGCGGGTGCGAGGCGTCGGTGCGCCGCATCGTCCAGCGGATCGATCCGGCGGCGGAGGTCGCGGTCGACCGGGCGCACGAGCGCGTCGCGATCCGGACCTCGGCCCAGAGCCTCGTGCTGGCCGAGGCGCTGACCAAGGCCGGCTACACCGCCACCGCGATGACCGGCTGAAGGCGCGCCAAATCGAATTTGTCGGCGCAGCGAATAATTTCGACGCGCTTTTCGACCGGAGCTGACGCAAAATGTCGGAATCGGCCGGGCGTTGCGCTTGGTCTTGCGCCTGTCGCACGGCACAACGCCGGCTTGAACGGACGTCGCGGACAAAACCGGACGCCACACGACGCCCTCGTGCCAAAGGTTGAGGAAACCATGCCCTCCGACATCGAGATCGCCCGCGCGGCGACGTTGCAGCCGATCGCGCAGGTCGCCGAGAAGCTCGGCATCCCCGACGACGCCCTGCACAATTACGGCAAGCACATCGCCAAGCTCGATCACGGCTTCATCGGCGGGCTCGAGGGCAAGCCCGAGGGCAAGCTGATCCTCGTCACCGCGATCTCGCCGACGCCGGCGGGCGAGGGCAAGACCACGACGACGGTCGGCCTCGGCGACGCGCTGAACCGCATCGGCCGGAAGACCATGATCTGCCTGCGCGAGCCCTCGCTCGGGCCCTGCTTCGGCATGAAGGGCGGCGCGGCCGGCGGCGGCAAGGCCCAGGTCGTGCCGATGGAGCAGATCAACCTGCACTTCACCGGCGACTTCCACGCCATCACCTCGGCGCACGCGCTCGCCGCGGCGCTGATCGACAACCACGTCTACTGGGCCAACGAGCTCAACATCGACGTGCGCCGCATCCACTGGCGCCGGGTCGTCGACATGAACGACCGGGCGCTGCGCGCGATCACCCAGTCGCTCGGCGGCGTCGCCAACGGGTTTCCGCGGGAAGACGGCTTCGACATCACCGTGGCCTCCGAGGTCATGGCGGTGTTCTGCCTCGCCAAGGACCTCGCCGACCTCGAGGAGCGCCTCGGCCGCATCGTCGTCGCCGAGACCCGCGACCGCAAGCTCGTGACCCTGAAGGACATCAAGGCCACCGGCGCGATGACGGTGCTGCTGAAGGACGCGCTGCAGCCGAACCTGGTGCAGACGCTGGAGGGCAACCCGGCGCTGATCCACGGCGGCCCCTTCGCCAACATCGCCCACGGCTGCAACTCGGTGATCGCCACCCGCGCCGGCCTCAGGCTCGCCGACTACACCGTGACGGAAGCCGGCTTCGGCGCCGACCTCGGCGCGGAGAAGTTCCTGGACATCAAGTGCCGGCAGGCCGGCCTGTCGCCGTCCGCGGTGGTCATCGTCGCCACGGTGCGGGCGCTGAAGATGCACGGCGGGGTCAACAAGAAGGACCTCGGGGCCGAGAACGTCGACGCCCTCGAGAAGGGGTTCGCCAACCTGGCGCGCCACGTCGCCAACGTGCGCGGCTTCGGCCTGCCGGTGGTGGTGGCGGTCAACCACTTCCACGCCGACACCGATGCCGAGCACGCCAAGCTGCGCGACCTCTGTCGCGAACGCCTCGACGTCGAGGCGATCACCTGCAAGCACTGGGCGGAGGGCGGCGCCGGCGCCGAGGCCCTGGCCCATGCGGTGGTGGCGCTCTCCCAGGGCGCGCCGAAGCCGATCGCCTACACCTACGAGGCCGAGGCCAAGCTGTCGGACAAGGTCAAGGCGATCGCGACCAAGCTCTACGGCGCCGCCGACATCCAGATCGAGTCCAAGGCGGCGGGCAAGCTCGCCACCTTCGAGAAGGACGGCTACGGCCACCTGCCGGTCTGCATGGCCAAGACCCAATACTCGTTCTCGACCGACCCGACCCTGATCGGCGCCCCCGAGGGCCACGTGGTCGCGGTGCGCGACGTGCGCCTCTCGGCCGGGGCCGGCTTCGTCGTGGTGATCTGCGGAGAGATCATGACCATGCCGGGCCTGCCGCGGGTGCCGGCCGCCGACACGATCCGCCTCGACGCGAACGGCCAGATCGACGGGCTGTTCTAGGGGCGCACGCGCCGCGTCTTTCCCTCCCCCGCACCCAAGTCGGGCCTGCCCGACTTGGGCACACGGGGTGCGGACTTCGGGCAAGCCCGAGATCCGTCGGGGGAGGGAAGAGGAGAAGAGCCGTCAGCCCCGCGCGGCCAGGACGGTCCGCATCGGGCGCAGGTCGTCGAGATCGTCGTGGTGCAGCAGCAGCACGTCGGTGGCGGCGGCGAGCTTGCGGGCGGCGGGGGTGAAGCCGGCATTCGTGACCACGGCGGCCATGTCGCCGGACCAGTAGCGGGCGGCGGCGGCCGCCTCCTGCACCGCGGCGTTGCCGACCGGGCGGCCGTAGCGCTTGCACTGCACGACGAGGCGGGTGCGGCCCTGCTCGGCGACGATGTCGGCGCCCTGGTCGCCGCTCGCCGGGGTCGGGTGCGTGCGCCAGCCGGCGCGCTCGAGCCGCGCGGCGCAGAACCGCTCGTAGGGCACGCCCTCCTCGGGCGCCGCGTCGTCCTCGGGCAGGTCCACCGCCTCGGCCACCGCCTCGACGATGGACAGGATCGTGTCCGCCCGCGCCGCGCACAGGTCCGCGAAGCCGCGCGCGGTCAGGTCCGGCACCACGGTGCGCGCGACGAAGTAGTCGCGCTCGCGCAGCCAGCCGTCGACGATGCGGTTGCCGTAGGCGTCGACGAAGCTTTCCTGCCGGCGGCGCAGGGCGAGCGTCCGGGCGTGGCGGCGGGCGAGCTTGCGCACCCGGGCGCGGAAGCGCCGGGGCCGCCCGAGATGGCGCAGCAGGACGAGGCCGAGCGCCGCGCCCGAGAGCAGGAGGCCGCCGCGCCCGTACCGGAGCGACAGGCCGCCGCCGACCACCGCGATCCAGAACAGGCGGGCGACGAGGCTGGGCTGGCCGGGCATGAACGACGCCTCACGCGGCCGGCCCCACCGGCCGGCTCCTCGCCGACAGCCATCGCACCCGGCGATGCCCGATCCCTGAATCGGCCCGGCGAGCGCCGCGGAAAGCTGTGGATTTCCCGAGGGCGGGCGCCCGCGAGTGGATCGCGTCGCGCTGTCCGGCTCCCCCTCCCGGAGGAGAGGGCCGGGGCGAGGGGCATGACCCACCCGGACGGGTCGTGCCCCGCAACCCGCCCGTCTCCCATGGGGGACGGGACGCGGGTTCTGCCGGGCCCGACCGGGCGATCGGAAGGACCCGGCGATCAGCCCTCGGCGGCGCTGCGGCCTCGGCTGCGGCGCGGGGCCGGAGCGACGGCCGCCTCGGGCGCGGCCTTGCCGCGGGTCTTGCGACGCTGCTGGCCGAGGCCCATCGTCTTGGCGAGCTCGGAGCGGGCGGCGGCGTAGTTCGGCGCGACCATCGGGTAGTCGGCCGCCAAGTTCCACTTGGTGCGATACGCGTCGGGGGTCATGTCGTAGCGCGTGCGCAGGTGGCGCTTCAGCGACTTGAACTTCTTCCCGTCCTCCAGGCAGATGATGAAGTCCGGCGTGACCGAGCGCTTGATCGAGACCGCGGGCGTCGGCGGCTCGACCTTCTCGGCGGCGGCGCCGTTCCCCAGCTGGGCCAGCGTCGTGTGCACCGAGACGATGAGCCCGTTCAATTCCGGGACCGGAACGGAATTCTTGCTCACGAAGGCCGACACGATCTCTGCCGCCAGAGCGATGTAATCCGGTTCCATGCCGTTGTCGTTCATCATCGATCGTTCCCCGGTCCGACTTCCCTCGACACGTCCGACGTCAACGCAGCCCAAGGGTTGGGAAATTTTCAGCTGACGCCAGCTTGTTCAGGCAAGGCGGCTATGATGTCTAACATCTCAACGCAATGCGCAAGGTCTGTTTCCGTTCGATTAAACTTGATGGAAAGGCTTCCAACACAAAAAAACGAGTGTAGCGCCGCACTCGGAGTCCAGTCCGACCCCCTGCGGCGCTGGTGTCCAATGGCGGAGCCGGTCGTCGAGACGGCCGGAGCCTTCGCGGATTCGGTATTAGTCGCCTGCTTTTCCGTCCCGGCGCGCCAATACCCTCTTTCGATTCCGGCCTCGGGCTTGAAAACTTCGTTGTGTCCGCAACGAGATCGCGAGCGATCCTGCGCGGGCGGCGGCGGAGCGGCCAGGGCCTGCCGGTGCTCCCGAGCCGCCGGTCCGCGCGGCCGCACCCGCGCGACCGGTCGTGCCGCCGCGCGCGCCGACATGAGGACTTGCCCTGGCGCGGGTTGCTCTGTTGAAGAGGCGGGCGCACCGGACGATCGGCCCGCCCCCGTCGATTCGCGACCGGGCGGGCAGACGAGAAGGATCGCATGATGCCGATGGACCAGCCGTGACCGCCTTCCGCCGGGCGGCCGGCCCCCCGCTCGGAGGCCCCGCGTGAGCACCTACCGCTTCGAGGCCCTGCTCACCCCGCGCTCGGTCGCCGTGGTCGGCGCCGGCGCCCGCGCCGGCTCGCTCGGGCGCGCGGTGTTCGACAAGATCCGCGCGGGCGGCTTTCCCGGGCCGGTCCACCCGGTCCACCCGCAGGATGCCGAGGCCGACGGCGTGCCCTGCGTGGCGCGGATCGCCGACCTGCCGGCGGTGCCCGACCTCGCCGTGGTGGCGAGCCCGCCCGAGAGCATCCCCGGGATCGTCGCGGAGGCCGGGCGGGCGGGCGTGCGCGCCGCGATCCTGCTCACCGCCGGCCTCGGCACCGAGCCGGACGATCCCGGCCCGCGCGCGGCGCGGATCGCGCGGGAGCACGGCCTGCGCCTGCTCGGGCCCGACAGCGCCGGCCTCGCGGTGCCGGGCCACCGGCTCGACGCCAGCCTGCTCGCCCGCGCGCCGCGGGCGGGCGACCTCGCCCTGGTCTCGCAATCGGGCACGGTCGCCGGGGCGATCGTCGAGTGGGGCGCCCGGCACGGGGCCGGGTTCTCGGCGGTGATGGCGCTCGGCAGCGCCTGCGACGTCGACATCGCCGACTGCCTCGACCACTTCGCCAACTGCCTGCGCACCCGGGCGATCCTGCTGTGCCTCGACGGGGTGTCGGACGCCCGCCGCTTCATGTCCGCCGCCCGCGCCGCCGCGCGCACCAAGCCGGTGGTGATCCTGCGCGCCGGCCGCCATGCCCGCGACGGGCGGAACCCCGAGACCCATACCGGCGCCCTGGCCCGGCCCGACGCGGTCTACGCCGCCGCGTTCCGCCGGGCGGGCCTGCTCGCGGTCGAGGATCTCGACGCGATGTTCTCGGCCGCCGAGACCCTGTCGCACCAGCGCCCGTTCGCGGGCAAGCGCCTCGCGATCCTCACCAACGGCCGCGGCATCGGCCTGCTCGCCGCCGACCGGCTCGCCGACCGCGGCGGCGTCCCGGCGGACGGGCCGGTGGTCGATCTCGGCATCACCGCCGACGGGCCGGCCTACGCCGCCGCCCTCGCGCCGATGCTGGCCGACCATGCCGGCGACGCGGTGCTGACGGTCCACGTCCCCACCGCCCGCTCGGACGCGGCCGCGGTGGCGCAGGCCGTCGCCGACACGGTGACGCGGGCGCGGCGCGGGCAGGCGCGCAAGAAGCCGGTCTTCGCGGTGTCCCACGGCGAGGCGGCCGCGGCGATCCTGGCCGGCGCCGGCATCCCGCACTTCGCCACCGATTCCGAGGCGATCGAGGGATTCCTGCACCTGGTGCGCTACCGCGAGGCGCAGGACGACCTGATGCGCACGCCGGATTCGCTGCCGCGCGACTTCTCGCCCGACACCGCGGCCGCCGAGGCGATCGTCGCCGCCGCCCTGCGGCAGGGGGCGGCGTGGCTCGATCCGGTCGCGGTCGCCGGCCTGCTCGCGGCCTACGGCATCGAGACCGTGCCGCTTACGCTCGCCCCCGACATCGACGCGGCGGCGGCGGCCGCCTGGACGATCATCGCCGCCGGCGGCACGGTGGCGCTGAAGGTCGTCTCGCCCGACGTGGTGCACAAGTCCGACATCGGCGGCGTCCACCTCGACCTCACCAGCGAGCAGGACGTCCGCGACGCCGCGCGGAAGATCCTGGTGCGCGCCCGGCGCGAGCGGCCCGATGCCCGGGTCACGGGGTTCGCCGTGCAGCCGATGGTGCGCAAGGGCCAGCGCCGCGAGCTGATCGCGGGGCTCGCCGAGGATCCGGTCTTCGGGCCCGTGGTGGTGTTCGGCCGCGGCGGCACGGCGGTGGAGGTGATCGACGACCGGGCCCTCGGCCTGCCGCCCCTCGACCTCGCGCTCGCCGACGACCTCATCGGCCGCACCCGCGTCGCCCGGCGGCTCGCCGCCTATCGCGACGTGCCGGCGGTCGACCGCGGCGCGATCGCGCTGACGCTGGTGAAGCTCGCCCAGCTCGCCGCCGACCTGCCGGACGTGCGCGAGCTCGACATCAACCCGCTGCTCGCCGACGCCGACGGCGTCGTCGCCCTCGACGCCCGGGTGCGCCTGCGCGCCAGCCCGCGCCGGGCCGGCGGCCATCCGCGCTTCGCGATCCGGCCCTATCCCGCCGAATGGGTGCGGGCGCTGACGCTGAAGGGCCGGGCGATCGCCGTGCGCCCGGTGCGGCCCGAGGACGAGCCGCTGTTCCGGGCCTTCTTCGCCACGATCGACCCGGAGGACGTGCGGCTGCGCTTCTTCGCCCCGGTGCGCGACTTCAGCCACGCCTTCCTCGCCCGCCTGACCCAGCTCGACTACGCCCGCGCCATCGCCTTCGTCGCCCTCGACGAGACCGAGGCGGGCGCCGGCGAGGGGGCGAAGCGCATGCTCGGGGCGGTGCGCCTGCACGCCAACGCCGACGGCACCAGCGGCGAGTATGCGATCCTCGTCCGCTCCGAGGCCCGCGGCACCGGCCTCGCGCTCGCCCTGATGCGGCTCATGCTCGACTGGGCGCGCTCGGAGGGCATCGGCACCGTCGAGGGCACGGTGCTCGCCGAGAACCGCGCGATGCTCGCCGTGTGCCGCCGCCTCGGCTTCTCGCAGAGCCGCGACCCGGACGACGTCGGCGTGGTGAAGGTGCGGCTGGGGTTGCGGGGGTGAGGGGAGACGGCCATGACTCGCACATCGGCTCGGACATCGCTGACGGACCTCCTCGCGTCGCCGCCGGACATCGACCGCGCGCGCATCCTGGCGACGACGGAAGCGGAGATCCGCGCGCAGGCCGTCGCCGACGGCGACGACCCCGATGCGGAGGCCGAGGGCTACCGGTGGTTCCGCCTCCCCACGACCTGCGGCGGACCCTGGGCCTGACGCAGGCCGCTTTCGCCGCCCTGCTCCGGGTTCCGATCGGGACGGTGCGGAACTGGGAACAGGGCCGCACGCCGCCTGATCCCGCGGCGCGCACGCGGCTGACCCTGGTGGCCGCAGATCCCGCCCATGCGCTGCGGGTGCTCGGGACGCCGCGGGCGCCATGAAAAAAGCCCCGCCTCCTCATCGGAAGCGGGGCCGCGTCTCGCGTCACGCGATACGGCTCAGTGGCCGCCCTCGGTGGCGTTGCGGGTCGACTCGTAGAGGAACCAGGTGCGCTCCTCGGACTGGTCGATCCACTCCTCGAGCAGCGAGGTGGTCGAGACGTCGTTGGCCTCGTCGGTGACCTCGTGCAGCTCGCGCATGTTGGCGGTGAGCGTCTTGTTGTCGTCGCGCAGTTCGCGCAGCATGTCGAGCGGCGAGACGTACTCCGCGTCGTTGTCGGCGACGCGGGTCAGCGACTTCGCCTGGCCCAGCGACTTCAGCGCGGTGCCGCCGATCTTGCGGGCGCGCTCGGCCACGTCGTCGATGATCGCGAAGATCTGCTCGCCCTGCTCGTCGAGCAGCAGGTGGTAGTCGCGGAAGTTCGGGCCGCTCATGTGCCAGTGGAAGTTCTTGGTCTTGATGTAGAGCGCGAACAGGTCCGAGGTCAGGACCGCGAGGCCCTCGGCGATCTTCTTGGTGTCGGCCGGGTCGAGGTCGGTCGGGGTGTTGAGGCGATCGCTCTCGATGCGGGTGATGGGCTTGGCCTTCGCCATGGTGGTCGCTCCGTTTGGGTCTGTCGGGGGCGAACGCCGGGCGGCCGCCGCGACGGCCCCGGCATCCCTCACCCGGCAGAATGAGCTGTGGCGGCGATTGTTCCAGGGCCGGTCCGCGGCGCGGGGCAGGGGTGCCGCCGGTGCACAGGCTGGAACCATTCCAGGCGGCGGCACGGGTCCGCTCAGTTCGGGATCGCGCCCGGCGGCCGCGGGGCCGGCCCGTCGCCGAGCTGCGTCGCCTGCGGCCGCGGCGCCGGCCGCGCGGGCGCGGGCACGGCAGCCCGGGGCGCGACCGCCGGCTTGAGGTCGGCGGCCACGGGCGGGCGCTGGTCGGGCTTGGCCGGGCGGATCGTGGCGCGCGGCGCGATCGCGCCGGTGGCGGCCGGCTCGGTCGCCGCCGAGGGCACCGGCCCGCCCGGCGTATCCAACCCGTAGATGTCGTCGCGGAAATGGACGCGGCCGTCCGGCGTGGCGTAGCCGGTGAGGTAGACGAAGGTGACGGGGACGGGCTTGACCAGCTTGAGGTCGCGGCGCTCGCCGTCGGCGATGCCGGTCTCGATCTCGATCGGGCCCCAGGCCGAGCCCGGCCCGTTCGGCCCCTCGACGCCCTGGAGCAGCCAGCCGACCAGCTCCTTGACCCCGCCGACGCGGACGCAGCCGTGGCTGTGGAAGCGGACGTTGCGCGAAAACAGCGATTTCGAGGGCGTGTCGTGCATGTAGACCGCGAAGCGGTTCGGCATGTCGATCCGCACCTGGCCGAGCGAGTTGTCGAAGCCGGAATCCTGGCGCAGCGTGTAGGCGACCGCCTTCTCGGTGTTCCAGTTCACCGCCGTCGGGTCGACCTCGACGCCGCCGGGGCCGAGGATGCGGATGTGGTTCTTGGCGAGATAGCCCGGCTCCTTGCGCATCCGCGGGATGATCTCGTTCTTCACCACCGAGACCGGCACCGTCCAGGTCGGGTTGAAGTTGATGTCGGTGATCCGGGTCTCGACGCTGGGGGTCGCCTTGTCGGGCTTGCCGACCACGGCGACGTAGCGGCGCGCGACCTGGCCGTTCTCCACCGCCTCGACGGTGGCCGCCGGGATGTTGACGACGACGTAGCGCTCGCCGAACGGGAACTTCGAGCCCATCAGCCGCGCCGCCGAGGCCGCGAGCTGGCGCTGGCGGACGGAGGCCGGCACGTTGAGCGCGGCGATCGTCAGCCGGCCGATCAGCCCGGATTCCGGCAGGCCGTGGCGGGCCTGGAACGCCGTCACCGCCGCGACCAGCGGCGGATCGAGCCGGTCGCTCGGGGGCGCGTCAGCGGGCAGGTCGCCGGTGAGCGTGAGGTGGTGGCGCAGCGCCGGGATCGCCGGGTTCGACGCGCCCGGCTTGAACACCGTGCTCTCGGGCACCGGCGCCCAGCCGCCGGCATCGGCGAAGGCCTGGTACAGGTCGGCCGCGCGCAGGGTGTCGGTGAAGGTCTTCTGCGTCAGCGTCGGGCGCGGGTCGGCCGAGACGGTGGCGTAGACCAGCTCCGGCTCGGGCTTGCGCTTCCCCGCCTCGCGGGGCGCCGCCTCCGGGGCGGCGGCCGCGAGCGGTGCCGACGCCGGCACGCCCTGCGGCGCGGATGGCGGCACGGCGGGCAGGGCGGGCGCGGGCTGCGCCGGGGCGGGCATCGCGGCGGGCGGCGGCGCGCCTTGCGCGGCCGCGGCGCTCAGCGCGGCGGCGAGCGCCAGCGGCGACAGGCCCGCGCGCAGGAAGGCGGCAGAGAACATCACGCAACCCCGATCTCGGCCCCGCGACCGGGCGGTTCCGAGCCGGATCATGCCGGCCCGATGGTTACCGATCCCTTGTGGCCGCCCGAGGGTTCGGCCCCCATCGGCTTGGCTGCGCGAGGGTCACGTTCGATGCGTTTCAGATCCGCGGAAGATCTGCCGACCGCCCGTATGGTCGGCGCCCGATGCGACCCTCTCTCCACCGCTCATACGTTCCATCGTTCGCGGCATCGAAGCGTGCCGATCGGCCATGACGGGCTGAAGTCTCTCGACAGGAGCGAGATCGAGGCTGTCGCCGTCCCAAGCGAGCACTTCGTCCTAGCGACCGAGGTCCTGGCGAACGAGGTCCTGGCGACCGAGGTCCTGGCGACCGGGAAGGATCAGGCCGCCACGGTTGCGGACATACGGCCGATGCCGACGCGACCGCGACGGTTTCAGGCCGAGACGCTGCGCGCTTCGGGAGTCGAGCGAGGCAAAGGGGGCGTGGTGGCTCGGGGGCAGGCCGATCTCGGGCGCGTCACGGCCTCGCCCACACGTCGTTTCGAGTGCAGGCCACCATGCGGACTTCGGTCGTCGTGTCGGCGCTGCGCGCGGCGTCTCGATCCCCGACCGCTGGAGGCGAGCCTTCTCACCACCGATAGATCAGGCTGCCGATGACCGTTGCCGGCTGGTTGAAGTTGCAGAAACCGAACGAACAGGTCGTGTAGTTTCGGTTGAAGATGTTGTAGCCGTTGATCTGCGCGCGGAAGCCTTTGTACTTCGGGTCGAGCGCGGCGAAGTCGTAGGCAACGAGGGCGTCGTAGAGCGTCACGGCGGTATTGCGCACGGTGTTCTGATCATCTGCGTAGCTTGAGCCGATGTAGCGGATGCCGCCGCCGATCTGCAGCCCGCGCAAGGCCGAGGCGGGCGGGAAGGCATAAGTCAGGAACGACGCGTAGGTGTCGCTGGGGATGCCGGAGACGCGGTTCCCGTTGAGGGACTCGCCGGCAAACGAAGTCGAGTTCACGAACCGGATGTCGACATGCGTGTAGGCGATGGTCAGGTTCGTGCCCGGCGCGAGGTTGGCGGTCGCCTCGGCCTCGAAGCCCTTCGAGCGTACGGCACCGCCAGCGGTCTGGAACGCGATGTTGCTCGCGTCGGGGATCAGGATGCTCGACTGGTTGATGTCGAAGCCGGCAAACGCCGTCTGGATGTTGGTCCCGGGAATCAGGTACTTCACCCCCGCCTCGATCTGGTCGCCCGTGGCCGGCTTGAACGCCTGTCCGTTTCGGTCCTGGCCGACCTGCGGGGTGAAGGTCGTGGCATAGCTCGCGTACGGAACCAGCCCTGGCGCCAGAACGTAGCCCAGGCCGACCCGGCCGGTGAAGGCGCTGTTGTCCTGGCGCGAGACCGCGCTGTCGGGCGTGGCGTAGTTGTCCTGGAAGACCCAATCGTGGCGCCCGTTCACGGTCAGGATGAAGTCGCCGAACTTGGCCTGATCCTGCAGGTAGACGCCGACCTGATCCTGGGTCTGGCGCGAGGCGGACCCAAGAGGCGGCGTCGCGATGAACTGCTGGCCGTAGTTCCGGGTGGTGAGGTTCAGGTCCGGGGCGAGGCCGAAGCCGAAGCGCGCGCTCAGGCTGTACCGGGCGTAGTCGACGCCGCCGACCACGGTGTGGGCGACCGGGCCGGTGGCGAAGCGCGCCTCCAGCTGGTTGTCCAGCGTCTGCTGCACCAGGCCCTCGCGGATATAGCCGGTGTCGCGGGTGCCGATCGTGCGCGCGTCGTTGACGTTGTTGATGTCGACGTACTTCGCGCTGAGGAACAGCCCGTAATGCCGGAAGTTCTGGCGGAAAACCAGGTCCGGCGTGAAGAAATGCTCGAAGGCGTAACCGACCCGATACTGAGTCTGGTCGAGGCCGATGAAGCGCGGATCGCCCTGGTAGAAGTTGGATACCCGGAAGCCCGGGTCATTGTAGAAGAACGTCGCCGCCGGCGTGTTGGTGACCTGGAACTCGCTCAGGAACGTGAACGTCGTGTCGGCCGACGGCTTCCAGGTGAAGGCGGGCGCGATGTTGAGCTGGTCGTCGTTCGTGCCGAGGCCGATGAAGGTGCCGGCCTCGCGGCGTACGCCGGTGAGGCGGTAGGCCATGGTGCCGTCCGAACCCTCGACCGGGCCGCCGACGTCGAAATTGCCCTGGAAGCGTCCGAAGCTGCCGGCTTGGAACTGCACCTCGCCGAACGGCACGAAGACGGGGCGCTTGCTCGTGATATCGAGGATGCCGCCGGGCGATCCGAGGCCGTAGAGGCCGGAGGCCGGGCCGCGGAGGATGGTCAGCGCCTCGGCGCCGTAGGGTTCGCTTTTGGGAAAGGCGAAGCCGCTGCCGATCACGCGCAGGCCGTCACGATAGATGCCCTGGTTGGTGAGCACGTCGAAGCCGCGGATGAAGATCTGATCGAAGCGCGGGTCGAAGCCCGACCGGGCGGAAATGGCGCCCGGGACGTAGTTGACCGCGTCGGTGAACGTCTGGACGTTGCGGTCGTTCAGCTGCTCTCGGGTGACCACCGAGACCGATTGCGGGGCCTCGATCAGCGGGGTGTTGGTTTTGGTGGCGGCCGTGGCGACGCGCGCGGTGTAGCCGGTGATCCCGGAGGGGCCGCCACCGCCGCCGCTGGTGGCGGCCGTGCCGCCGTCGCCGGCGCTGACGTTGAGACCGCCGGAGCCGGCCGATGCCGGCGCGGCGTTGCCGGGTCCCACCGCCTCGACCGAGATCTCGTTGAGCTGAACGGTGCCATCTTGTGCCACCACGGGACCGGCGAGGATTGTGGTGGTGAGAAGGACGGGGAGGAGCGAGGAGCGGTGGGACATGGATCACGCTTGCGCGCGCTCGGACGAGCGCAGTACCCGTGTGATCGTCCTTCACGGATCCGCGAGCAAGCCAAAAACGTGTTATAGATCACACACTTAAAACGGTTCAAATCTGAAAATATTCTAAATTCAAAGTGGGCGAATGCCCCTCGTCGAGGCCGAGGCGCAGGGCATCCGAGAGGGTTCGGGCCGTGAGCGACCTGCCCCGCGCCCGCCGGCGCGAGCCGAGCGAGCGACGAAATCGAATGTCGGCTTTCAAGCGCCAAGCCGACTTCCGTTCATCGCCCTTCGCGGCCTTTCACAGGGTCAAGCTGCGCGCGCAGGCCTTTGGTCGGCGCAGGCGCCGAGGTCAGCGCAGGAGCCAGGTGCCGACGAAGGCGAGGGCGGCCGAGTAGACGGCGTATCCGTCCTCGTCCGTCACGACCACGGTGATGGTCTGGCGCTCGCCCTCGGCCGGGCTCTCGTCGACGGCGATGGCGGGCAGCAGGCGCTTGGCCTGGAGCGCGGCGGCCTGCACGTCCTCGCACAAGGTGCCCACGTCGTCGCGCTGGTGGAAGCCGTCGTGGATGTCGAAGAAGTAGCGGGGCACAGGCTGTCCACGCGTGGAAGGCGGGAGCGCATCCGTCTCTCAGGCGCGGAGCGCCGAATACTGGGGCCGCGATGGCAGAATCGTATACATCCCGACCGGGACGGCAACCGCGCGAGTGTCGCATGCGGCGGCGGCGCACGAGCCGGCCGATGTATTGGCCCGATCCCCGTGCGGACGGTGCGATAGCCTCGCGGAGATTCGCGCGCCTCGTCCCTCCTTTCCCGACCCTGGCGTGAGCCGAGGCCCACCCTTCCCCCACGAAAGGGGAGGGACGATGCGGCGCCCGCCTCCGGCGCCGGCGCGGATGGCGCGGACGGAAAATTTCCGGTTTCCTGCTTGTCCTGTCCGGCGATCGTCGAAAGATCCGCGAGGAGCCTGCCATCCCGAGCCCCACCGCCCCGGTCCCGCCCGCGATGCCCTACCTGCCGCAGCTCGACGGGGTGCGGGCGCTGGCGATCGCCATCGTCTACGTCGCCCATTGCGGGCTGAGCCACGTCGTGCCCGGCGGCTTCGGCGTCACGGTGTTCTTCTTCCTGTCGGGCTACCTGATCACCACGCTGCTGCGGATCGAGCGGGGGCGGACCGGGACGGTCTCGCTGCCGGCGTTCTACCTGCGCCGAAGCTTGCGCATCCTGCCGCCGATGTACCTGGCGCTGGCGTTGTCCGGCCTGCTCCACGGGCTCGGGCTGCTCGACTGGATGCCGGTCGAGGCGGCGGCGGTGCTCGGGCAGGCGACGTTCCTGACGAACTATCCCGACCTTCTTGGCACCGAGCGGGTGCTGCCGGTGCCGCTGTGGAGCCTCGCCATCGAGGAGCACTTCTACCTGCTGTTCCCGCTGGCCTACCTCGCGTGGCTCGGGCGCCTGTCGCCGCGGCGGGCGGCCGTGGCGTGCCTGGCGCTGTGCGGCGCGGTGCTGGCGATCCGCGGCCTCAACGTGTGGCGGCTCGCCGACTACAGCCTGAACTACTCCTGGACCCACACCCGCATCGACGCGATCCTGTTCGGCTGCTGCCTCGGCCTGTGGAACAACCCGGTGATCCCGGCCGACCGCGCCTGGCGGCCGAAACCCTGGCACGTGGCGGCGGCGGGCGCCGTGATCCTCGCCACCCTCGCGGTGCGCGACCCCGCCTTCCGCGAGACCCTGCGCTACACCCTGCAGAGCGCGGCGCTGCTCGTGCCGTTCTCGGCGGCGCTTCAGGGCCGCGGATGGGTCGTGCGGGCCCTGGGCTCCGCGCCGATGCGCCGGCTCGGGCTGTACTCCTACAGCTTCTACCTGGTGCACCCGACGGTGATCGCGCTGCTGCTGCACCTGCGGCCGGGCTCGGGCCCGCTCGTGCTGATCGCCGCCGGCCTGGTGCCGACGCTCGCCCTTTGCGCGCTGATGCAGGTCGCGGTGGAGCGCCCCTGCGCCCGGCTGCGCCGGCGCCTGCTCGCCCCGTCCGGCCGGCCGCCGGAGCCGAGCCTCGCCGACCCCGCGCGCCGGGCGGCCTGAACCGCGCGGCGGCCCGCGGCGTTCCTCCGGCACACCGAAGGAGACCGCCCGTGCGCCGCCCGATCGCAACCCGCCCGCCGATCGCCGCTCCCCTGCTTCTCGCCGTCCCCCTGCTGCTCGCCGCAGGCCTGCTGGCCGCCGCCGGCCCGGCTCAGGCGCAGCGCGTCGACACCACGACGCTCACCTGCGCGCAGGCCCGCGGCGCCGTCGCCCGCGCCGGCGGCATCGTGCTCGGCACCGGCGGCCCGACCTACGACCGCTTCGTCCGCGACCGCAGCTTCTGCGCGGCGACGGAGGTGACGCGATCCGCCTACGCGCCGACACGCACCGACCCGAGCTGCTTCGTCGGCTACCGGTGCATCGAGCCGGGGTTCGACGACTGGTTCGGCGACCGGTGAGGCCGTCCCCTCAGTGGAGGAACGGCAGGGCGTGCGGCGCGAGGTAGCCGAAGCCGAGCAGCACCGCGCCGGCCGCGCCGAGCAGGCCGCCGGCGAAGACCAGGGCGACGATGCCGGTGATCACCTCGGCCGAGGCCAGCACGATGCCGATCTGGAAGGCGGCCGAGGCCAGCTCGTAATGGTGGTAGCGCAGCAGCGAGAGGTCGCGGTTGTTCTGCGCGGTCTTCGCCTTCTCGGCGAGTTCCTTGCGCCCCTCGCCGGTGGCGGGCTCGGAATCCCAGCGTGCCATCGTCTTCGCCCACTCGGCGCGCTTGGCCGCGATCGCGTCCTGGTTCGGCCCCGGCGGCACCAGGGCCACCGCCTCGTCGGCGGTCTTGAGCACCGTGGCGCGGATGGTGCGCGCCTGGAAGAACGCCCACTGGTTGGCCGCCTCGACGTTGGCGCCGATCGCGTCGGTCTGCGCCGCCTTGCCCAGCGTCTCGCTGAAGGCGAGGAACAGCGCCAGCACCGAGATCAGCAGCGCGACGCGCTTGTTCGACGTCCCGCCCGCTCCGTGACCACCCGACATCCGCTCAACGCTCCCCGTTCGATTCGTGCGAGCGCAGTCACAGCGCATCCGGCGCGCGGATGCAACGCGGCCGAGCTTTTAGGCCGATCCGCCGGCACCGCCTATGCTTCGGCGCGGCCCGATTCGCGGCCCGCGGTTTTCGTCTCCGGAGGACGCGTGATGCGCATCGCCAGCCTCACCTTCATGGCCCTCGCCCTCGGGCTGGCGGGACCCGCCCGCGCCCAGGCGCCGCAGAAGGCGGTTCCCCAAGTCGCTCCCCAAGTCGCTCCCCAAGTCCCTTCCCAAGTCCCTTCCCAGGTCACGCCTCAAGTCACCCTCGATCCGGCCCGCCTGGCGGCGGCAAAGGCGGTGGTCGCCCGCGCCCAGGGCGATCGCGACACCACGCTCCAGGCGATGACCGCGCCGATGACGGCGATGGTCCAGCAGATGGGGCTCAAGCAGCCCGATCGGGCCAAGGTCATGGTGCAGGAGGTGATCATGCCGATCCTCTCCGAGCATTACGACGAGCTGCTCAACCTGCAGGCGATCTCGTTCGCGGCCGTGTTGTCGAAGGCGGACCTGGAGGCCATCGCCGCGTTCTACGACACGCCGGCCGGCCGCAACATGGCCAAGGCGCAGCCGCAGCTGGCCCAGGCGCAGCTGACGGGCATGCAGCACTGGATCGGCAGCCTGGCCGGCGAGATGCAGGCGAAGCTCGCCGCGACCGCCGAGGCGCACGGCTGGGTGCCGGGCGGGAACAAGCCGAAGCCGAACTGAGCCTCCGGCTCTTCCGGCGGCGCCCGCCTACTCCGCCGCCTGCGCGAACACCGTGCCGGCGCGCGGCAGGTCGAGGGTGTCCCAGGTCTCGACCAGCGCCGCCGTCAGGGTGGCGATGCGGGCGGCGTCGTGGAACGGCGAGGGGGTGATGCGCAGGCGCTCGGTGCCGCGCGGCACCGTCGGGTAGTTGATCGGCTGGATGTAGATCGCGTGGCGCTCGAGCAGGTGGTCGGCGGCCGCCTTGCACAGCTCGGCGTCGCCCACCATCACCGGCACGATGTGCGTCTCGGTGGCGAGCACCGGCAGGCCGGCCTCCTCCAGCGCGCGCTTGGTCGCGGCGGCCTGGCGCTGGTGCGCCTCGCGCTCGGCCGTCGAGCGCTTGAGGTAGCGCACCGAGGCGCGCGCGGCGGCGGCGATCGCCGGCGGGATCGCCGTGGTGAAGATGAAGCCGGGGGCGAAGCTCCGCACCGCGTCGCAGAGCGCGGCCGAGCCGGTGATGTAGCCGCCGACGCAGCCGAACCCCTTGGCCAGCGTGCCCTCGATCACGTCGACCCGGTGCATCACGCCCTCGCGCTCGGCCATGCCGCCGCCGCGCGGCCCGTAGAGGCCGACCGCGTGGACCTCGTCGAGGTAGGTCATCGCGCCGTACCGCTCGGCGAGGTCGCAGATCGCGCCGATCGGCGCCACGTCGCCGTCCATCGAGTAGACGCTCTCGAAGGCGATCAGCACGTTGCGGCCGGCCGCCTCGACCAGCAACGCTTCCAGGTGCGCGAGGTCGTTGTGGCGGAAGATCCGCTTCTCGCAGCCCGCGTGGCGCACGCCCTCGATCATCGAGTTGTGGTTGAACGCGTCCGACAGGATCAGGCAGTCCGGGATCAGCTTGGCGATGGTGGAGATGCCGGCCTGGTTCGAGACGTAGCCCGAGGTGAAGACCAGGCCCGCCTCCTTGCCGTGCAGGTCGGCGAGCTCGCGCTCGAGGTCGACCAGCGGCGAGTTGTTGCCGGCGATGTTGCGGGTGCCGCCGGCGCCGACGCCGCAGCGCTTGGCCGTGTCGGTGAGCGCGGAGACCACCTCCGGGTGCTGGCCCATGCCGAGGTAGTCGTTCGAGCACCACACGGTGATCTCCGAGGTCGCCCCGTCCGGCCGGCGCCAGTTCGCGATCGGGAAGCGGCCCGCGATGCGCTCGATGTCGGCGAACACCCGGTAGCGGCGCTCGCCGTGCAGGCGCTCCAGCGCGCCGCGGAAATGCGCCTCGTAATCCACCCGCCGCGCCGCGATCTGGCCCTGCACGGAGCCCGAGCCGCGTTCGGAACCGTGCGCGTGCGTGGGGGCCGGTGTGGAGGCGGGCCGGGTCTCGGGCATGGATGTCCTTGGGGGCTGGCCGGGCGTCGGATGCGCCGAGGCGCGGGATCGTCGTCGGCCGGGCCTGTTCGGGATGCGGGAAGGCGCGGCCGAGGACCGGTACGGTCCGGCGCGCCCGATCGCGCATCGGGTGGAGAGGAATCCGGCGGCGTCGCGTGGCGCCGTCGGACCGGAAGATACAGCCGGATCTGGAATCGGTTCAAGGTGACGGGGCGTCATCCCTGCCTTGCAGGCCGACGGGGGGCCGCCGCCGGCATTCGAGCGACCCTTTGAACGCCGCCGGGGCCATCGCCCCGACGGATGGATTGTGAGGTGCCGGCGGACGATCTAGGAGTCGAAGGCGACGATGGGTCGCGTGACGCATGACGACGAAGAACGACGAGGCCCGGGCCGCCCGCCTCAAGGCGGCCCTGCGCGAGAACCTACGGCGGCGCAAGCGCCAGGTCCGCGGCCGGGGCGAGCCGGCGGCGGGGCAAGAGGCGGCGCAAGAGGAGGGGCAGGCCGCGGCGAAGGACGCCGCCGAGCCGCCGGACGACCGCGACCCGGCCCCGTCGGACGCGCCGTCGTCGTAGGCGGCGCGCGAGGCATCGGCGCTGCGTCCGCAGCCCGAGCCCGTCGAGCCGGCTCCTCCGCGACGTCACTTGGACGACGCGGGACGCGTTTCGCCGGGCTCGGCAGGGGCCTGCGTCCCGTCGCCGGGCCGGGTCCTTCCCGGATCGTCCGGGGCGAAGCGGAAGGGGCGGCGCGGATCGGCGCCGCGATGCTCCCGCCTCCGAGGCCGGCCTGCGAACCGAGCAAAGACCCGGCGCGCCGGCGCGGTCCCCTTTCGGACAAAACTCGCCTATAGGCTGCGCTCGAGCATGGGCGGCGAGCGCCCGAGGGGCAGGGCCGGCGGCGCGCGGGACGAAGCGCGGCGCGTGAGGATCACGAGACCATGGACCGCATCCACATCACCGGCGGCGTGCCGCTCAACGGCACGATCCCGATCTCGGGGGCGAAGAACGCCGCCCTGCCGCTGATGATCGCGAGCCTGCTCACCGGCGACACGCTGGAGCTCGCCAACGTGCCGCGGCTCGCCGACATCGCCGCGCTGACGCGGATCCTCGGCAACCACGGCGTCGACCACATGGTGGTCGGCAAGCGCCCGGGGCAGACCACCGAGACCGGCCAGACCATCCGGCTCACCGCCTCCAACGTCATCGACACCACGGCGCCCTACGAGCTGGTCTCGACCATGCGGGCGAGCTTCTGGGTGGTCGCGCCGCTGCTGGCGCGCTTCGGCGAGGCCAAGGTCTCGCTCCCCGGCGGCTGCGCCATCGGCACCCGGCCGGTCGACCTCCTGATCATGGCGCTGGAGAGGCTCGGCGCGCAGATCGAGATCGATGCCGGCTACGTCGTCGCCAAGACCAAGAACGGCCTGCGCGGCGCCGAGATCGACTTCCCGAAGGTCACCGTCGGCGGCACCCACGTGGCGCTGATGGCGGCCTCCCTCGCCTACGGCACCACGGTGATCTCCAACGCCGCCCGCGAGCCGGAGGTGGTGGATCTCGCCGACTGCCTCACCAAGATGGGCGCCCGCATCCAGGGCGCCGGCACCCCGCGCATCGTGATCGAGGGCGTCGCCCGCATGAACGGCGCCCGCCACGAGGTGCTGCCCGACCGGATCGAGACCGGCACCTACGCCATGGCGGTGGCGATGACCGGGGGCGACGTGGTCTTGGAGAACACCCGCGCCGACCTGCTGCATTCGGCCCTCGACATCCTCTCCACCACCGGCGCCGAGATCACCCAGGTTCCCGGCGGCATCCGGGTGCGGCGCAACGGGGCGGGAATCGCGGCGGTCGACGTGACCACCGACCCGTTCCCGGGCTTCCCCACCGACCTGCAGGCGCAGTTCATGGCGCTGATGACCCTGGCCAACGGCCAGTCGCAGATCCGCGAGACCATCTTCGAGAACCGCTTCATGCACGTGCAGGAGCTGGCGCGCCTGGGCGCCCGGATCCGCCTCGAGGGCGACCTCGCCATCGTCGAGGGCGTCGACCGCCTCAAGGGCGCGCCCGTGATGGCGACCGACCTGCGCGCCTCGGTGTCGCTGGTGATCGCGGGGCTGGCGGCCGAGGGCGAGACCCAGATCAACCGGGTCTACCACCTCGACCGCGGCTTCGAGGCGCTGGAGGCCAAGCTCGCCCGCTGCGGCGCGCGGATCGAGCGCGTGCGGGTCTGAATCGCCCGCCGTATCGAGCGCCCGCCCGCCTGCATTCGCGCGGCGCGGGCCGGGCCCGGGCAGTCGAGCGCGGGCGGATGCGGCTGCGAAGACCGCCGATAATCCCAATCGATACGGTTTTATAGGATCGTCGTCTTGTCTCGTGCGGCTCGCGCGAGCAGGGAATCTTAACGCGCGCCCGCCTAAGGACCGGCTCAAGCTCTCCGAGCATTTTCGAGACGGATCGATGTCGGCATTCTCACGTCTCGAGGCGCGCCTGCCCGCCATGACCATCGGGCTCGCGCTCCTCAGCGCCACGGCGATGGGCGGCTTCAGCTGGCACCAGGCCCGCGCCGGGCTGATGGAGGCGGCGCGCGAGCGGCTGCAACTTGCCGCCGACGCGCGGCGCGACGGGGTCGAGCTGGTCGCCGACCGGATGCAGGCCGACTTCCTCACGGTGGCGGCGCACCCGCAGGTGGTGTCGAACGTCGCCGACCTGATCGAGACCCTCGACCCGTCCAAGCCCGACTATGCCGGCCTCCTCGCCGCCTTCCGGGCGCCGGAGACGGCGGCGGCGCGCATCGCGCTCGACGGCACGGCGACCAACACGATGTATGGGCGCCGGCACGCGAAGGTGCAGGAGGTCGCCCGCAAGCTGCTGGCGCAGGCGGGCTACGCCGACCTGATGGTGCTCGATGAGGGCGGGCGCATCGTCTACACCACCACCAAGGGCGAGGATTTCGCGCGGCCGGTCTCCGATCCGGCGCTGCGGGGAACCGGGCTGGCGCGGCTGTTCGAGCGCCTGAAGGCCGCCGACCCCGAGGCCGCCCTGTTCGAGGATTTCGCGGCCTATCCGGTCGATGCCGGGCCCTCCGCCTTCATCGGCCGCGCGGTGACGAAGCGCGCCAACGTCGCCATGGGCACGGCGCAGGCGGCCGAGCGCATCGGCTACGTCGTGATGCGGGTCGGGCCGGCCCTGTTCGACCCCACCCTGTCGAAGCGCACCGGCCTCGGCGAGACCGGGCAGACGCTCTCGACCGGCGCCGACGGCCTGCTGCGCACCCGGCCGCCGCTGAACCCGGACGCCAAGGCCGGCAGCCCCCTCGATGCGCTCGGGATCGCCCCGGCCCGCCTCGCGGAGGGGCGGCCGTTCGACTTTTCGGGCGCGGACGGCCGACACCTGGCGGCGTCCTCGGTCGTGTCGGTGCTCGGCGCGCCCTGGACGGTGATCGCCGAGCAGAGCCTCGACGAGGCGATCGGCGCCGTCTCGACCCTGTCGCGGACGCTGGCGCTGGTCGGGCTCGGGGTGCTGGCCGGCACCGCCATCCTCGGCCTGCTGCTGGCCCGGTCGATCGCGCGGCCCCTCGGCGCGCTCACCGCCGCGCTCAAGGCCCTGGCCGCCCGGCAGGCGCTGGAGCAGGTGCCCGGCAGCGGCCGGCGCGACGAGATCGGCGACATCGCCCGGGCGGTGGTGACGATCCGCGACGTCTCCCTCGAGGAAGCCGCGCAGCAATTGAAGACCACCGAGGCGCAGGCGCGCCGCGCCCTCCTCGGCGACCTCGCCGAGCGCTTCGAGCGGTCGGTCGGCGGCATCGTCGCGCGGGTCGCCGGCTCGGTGGCCGGCCTGCAGGTCGCCTCGGGCGGCATGCGCGACGCGGTCGCGGGCACCTCGCAGCGGTCGAGCAGCGTCGCGAGCACCGCCCACGAGACCGCCCGCAACGTCAACACCGTCGCCGCGGCGGCCGAGGAGCTCGGGGCCACGGTCCAGGAGATCGGGCGGCAGGTCGAGCAGGCGGCGGAGATGTCGGACGGCGCGGTGCGCGAGGCGGCCCGCACGCAGGCCGCCATGGATGCGCTGGCCGCGGCCGCGACCCGGATCGGCGACGTCGTCGGCCTGGTCTCGACCATCGCCGGGCAGACCAACCTGCTGGCCCTGAACGCCACGATCGAGGCGGCGCGGGCGGGCGAGGCCGGCCGCGGCTTCGCGGTGGTGGCGGCCGAGGTCAAGGACCTCGCCGCGCAGACCGCGCGGGCGACGGAGGAGATCGGCCAGCAGATCGCCTCGATCCAGGCCGCCGCGGGGGAGGCCTCGGGGGCGATCCACGCGATCACCGGGCGAATCGACGCGATGAACCAGGTGGCGACCAGCATCGCCGCCGCGGTGGAGGAGCAGGGCGTGACGACCCAGGAGATCGTGCGCAACATGGGCCAGGCCTCGGCCGGCACCGGCGCCATGACGGCGGACATCGCCGCCGTCGCCCGCGCGGCGGACGCCGCCGGCACCGAGGTCGCGGCGGTGCTGCTGGCCTCCGACGAGCTCGCCGACCAGTCGGCACGGCTGCGCGCCGAGATCGGCACCTTCCTGGCGGGCGTCCGCGCCGCCTGAGCGAAGCGGGCCGCCTTTCAGGACTCGGGCCGGCTCCCCCTCGCCGGGGCGCGCCGATCGGCGGCCGGGGGAGGGGACGCTCCGTCGCCCGCCCGCACCCGCATCCGTCGCGGCGTCAGCCTGGTGGGCGCGCCTCGGGACGAAGTCGCGGGTGGAATCCCGATCGACGGGCGTCCGAAACGAGAAGGGCCGCCCGGCCCGGATGGCTGGACGGCCCCTCGCCGATGGGAAGCCTTCCGATCAGCGGCCGATGGCGCCGCGCTTGAACCCGAAGCCCGGGACTTCGCAGCCGCAGGACGAGTTGAACGGCGCCGGGCGGGTGACGCAGTTGCCGCGGGCGGTGACGCAGATGCTGCCGCCGCGGCCGCCGCGGAAGTCGTCGCGGCGACGGTCGTAGCGATCCTCGTCGTAGTCGCGGCGGCGCGGGCGATCGTCGTCGTAGCCGCGGTCGAACCGGCGCGGGCCGCCGTAATCGTAGTACTGGGCGCTCGCCACGGTCGCGCCGAGGGTCGTCCCAAGGGTCAGGGCGGCGATGGCCGCGAGGGTGAGGCGCTTTATGGTCATCGAGTGTGTCCGTCTCCGGTCCGAGGTCGACGTGGGGTCGACCGGGTGTCTACGCGGGGCTGCCTGAACGTCGGCTGAGGCCGGCGCAACGGCTGTCCGCCCGGCGGCCCCGACGCTCAACGCGGCAGACTGCGCATCGGCCGCCACAATCGTCTGGCATGGTGCACGGCCGCCGCCCCGTCCGCCCTCGGCCTGCGACGACGGCCTCCGGTTGCCGGAACCGGCCGGCCTCGCTACTGACGCGGGCGAAAATGTTTCCCGTGAAACCTCCCCCGGAGCGGCCCCCCGACATGGAGCTCCTCAAGCTCGCGGCCCTCGACGCCGAGGACCTCACCGTCATCTCCGCCCACCTTCAGGATGCGGTGCTGAACGTGGCCGACCTCACCTTCCTCGCCGCCGAGCACCGCTTCGTGCTGGCGCTGCGCCGGTTCGACTGGCAGGCGCCGGAGACGCCGCGGCGGCGGCTCGCCGGCCTGCATTTCGAGCGCGTGCTCGGGGTCCGCACCCGCGGCCTGACGCCGGGGGATACCAGCTTGAGCCTGCTCGCGATCACCTTCGAGGAGACCGAGGCGCCGTCCGGCATCGTCACGCTGCTGTTCTCCGGCCAGGCCGCGATCCGCCTCGACGTCGAGTGCATCGAGGCGCGGATGAAGGATCTCGGGCCGGTCTGGGAGGCCGACAGCCGCCCGGGCCACGCGGCGCCCGCCTCCGGCCCGTCGGCCTGAGCCGTCGCGTCCCACGCCCTCACCAGAAGAAGTGCCCGATGATCCGCCTCGATAGCAGCGACCCGACCTTCGCGGACGACTTCGCCCGGCTGCTCACGGTCAAGCGCGAGATCTCGGAGGACGTCGACGAGACCGTGCGCGCCATCATCGCCGGCGTGGTGAAGGGCGGCGACGCGGCGCTGGTCGACTACACCCGAACATTCGACCGGCTCGGCGACGGCTTCGGCGCGTCCGCCCTGCGCGTCACCGCGGACGAGATCGCGGCGGCGCTCGAAGCCTGCCCGGCCGAGGCGCTGGAGGCGCTGCGCTTCGCCGCCGCCCGGATCGAGGCGTTCCACGCCGAGCAGGTCCCGGGCGACCGCCGGACCACCGACGCCCTCGGCGTCACCTCGGGCTGGCGCTGGACCGCGCTCGAATCGGTCGGGCTCTACGTGCCCGGCGGCACGGCGAGCTACCCGTCCTCGGTGCTGATGAACGCGATTCCCGCCCGCGTCGCCGGGGTGCCGCGGATCGTCATGGTGGTGCCGATGCCCGACGGGCAGTCGAACCCGCTGGTGCTCGCCGCCGCGCATCTGTCGGGCGTTCACGAGGTCTATCGCGTCGGCGGGGCGCAGGCGGTGGCGGCGCTGGCCTACGGCACCGAGACGATCGCGCCGGTGGCCAAGATCGTCGGGCCCGGCAACGCCTACGTCGCGGCGGCCAAGCGCCGGGTGTTCGGCCAGGTCGGCATCGACATGATCGCCGGCCCCTCCGAGGTGCTGATCCTGGCCGACGGCCACGCCAACCCGGACTGGATCGCCGCCGACCTGCTGGCCCAGGCCGAGCACGACGTCGCCGCCCAGTCGATCCTGATCACCGACAGCGCCGCGCTGGCCGAGGCCGCGGAATCCGCCGTCGAGCGCGCGCTCGCCACCCTGCCGCGCCAGGAGATCGCGCGGGCGAGCTGGCGCGACTACGGCGCGATCGTCCGGGTCCGCAGCTTCGACGAGGCGGTGCCGCTGGTCGACCGCCTGGCGCCGGAGCACCTGGAGATCGAGACGCAGGACGCCGAGGCGCTCTCGCGAAAAATCCGCAACGCCGGGGCGATCTTCCTCGGCTCGCACACGCCCGAGGCGATCGGCGACTACGTCGGCGGCCCCAACCACGTCCTGCCGACCGCGCGCTCGGCGCGGTTCTCGTCCGGCCTCGGGGTGCTCGACTTCATGAAGCGCACCACGATCCTGGCCTGCACGCCGGAGAGCTTGCGGGCGCTCGGCCCCGCGGCGATAACGCTGGGCCGGTCGGAGGGCCTCGAGGGGCACGCCCGCTCCGTCGCGATCCGGCTGAACCTTTGAGCCCAGCGGGATGGCACGTTCCAAGATGCGCAGCGTCGGACGATATTCATGCTGCGCGATCTTGTGTTGCAACGTTTTGGCGACGGCCGTCTTCTCCAGCCAGGGCATTGCTTCGGAGCAAATAGGGATCGAAAATCGCTGTTGGACAAAGTCGAGATTTCGCCCTCTCGAGAATTGGCCTGTCAGCAGCTCGACCTATTGCTTCAGAGCCAATGGCGAGGTCGATGGTTTCTGGTTCGATGCCGGGGATGGCGGCGATCTAACGGCGCATTGGAAGAAGCGGCGCAGGCGCTTGGTGATCAGAGATTTCGTCTTTGCCAAAGGTCTGCGTAATGAGGCCTGTGACTTTCGCATGGTTGAGGCGAGCCAGACGCTGGTGATGGATCACTGCGCTTACGGCGGCGACTGGCTGTACAATTCTGGGATGACGGAATCGGTTTTCAAGGAAGCGCGGCCATGATCTCTGTCCTCCACCTCATCCCGCATCGCCGCAGGTTGCAAGCCTCCCGCTCTGGCTACGGAAGGCGGGGGTGATGACTGCCGAGACCAAACAGGCCAAGGACGGGGCATCGTCGTCGAAGGATCGCCTGATCGCGGTCACGCTCGACGAGGACTCGATCGGCCGCGGCAACCCCGACCAGGAGCACGAGCGCGCGATCGCGATCTTCGACATCCTCGAGGACAACCACTTCGCGATCCCGGGCCGCACCGGCCCCTACGCGCTCAACCTCGGGCTCGTCGAGAACAAGCTCTCCTTCGCGATCCTGTCCCCGACGGGCGACCCGGTGATGACCCACCTGCTGTCGCTGACCCCGTTCCGCCGGGTGATCCGCGACTACGAGATGATCTGCGAGAGCTACTACAACGCCATCCGCACCGCCTCCCCGACGCAGATCGAGGCGATCGACATGGGCCGGCGCGGCCTGCACAACGAGGCGTCCGAGACCCTGAGGGAGCGCCTGGCCGGCAAGGTCGACCTCGACCACGACACCGCCCGGCGGCTGTTCACCCTGGTCTTCGCCTTGCACTGGAAGGGCTGAGGTGGGCCTGCGCCGCCGACGCCCGCACCGGCACAGACGCTGAGAGCCCCCGCGCGATGGACGTCCTCGTCCCGCCTCCGCCCGGCGACCTCGTCGTGCCGCGCAAGCGCCGGGTCCAGTCGGTGCTGTTCATGTGCAACTTCAACGCCGTGCGCTCGCCCGCGGCGGAGGTGATCGCGCGCCACTACTTCGGCAAGTCGGTCTACGTGCAGTCGGCCGGGGTGCGCTCGGGCGAGCCGGTCGACCCGTTCATGGTCGCGGCGCTGGACGAGATCGGCATCGACGCCAGGAAGCACCGGCCCCGCACCATCGAGGAGCTCGACGAGTGGGAGGGGCTGAACTTCGACCTGATCGTGACGCTGGCCCCCGAGGCGCACCACAAGGCGCTGGCGATGACCCACACCCTGGCGGCCGACGTCGAGTACTGGCAGACGGCGGACCCGACCATCCTCCAGGACGCCTCCCGCGAGCAGCGCATGGACGCCTACCGCGACGTCCGCGACGGGCTGACCTACCGGATCAAGATGCGGCTGAAGGGGTAGGGGACGCGGCGCGGGAGGCTCCGCGGTCGATCCTGCGCTTCCCCGCCGCGCGAACCGATCGCGGCGCATCCCGCGCGAAGGTCTGCCGCGCTCACCTGTTTTGCCGGCAAATCTCGGGCCCCCTGTCGCGTTCGGGAGAGGGGGCCGGTTCGGCGCGAGGTGGTCGACACGATCGGTTGCGGCGGGGAAGTCGCGCCCTCACGCCTCCAGCCGGCGCATCCCGGTGATCGCGCCGTAGCTGTTGGCGGCGATCCGCTCCGCCGCCCGGCGCAGGGGCTCGACCGCCACCGCCATGTGATGGCCGTTGGCGTGGATCAGGGTGTCGGCGTCGAGCATCAGGCCGGTATGGCCGCGCCAGTCGACGAAGTCGCCGCGGCGCAGGCCGTCGAAGCCGATCGGCAGGGCGCGGCCGACGGCGCCGGCCTGCTGGTCGGCGTCGCGCGGGCAGGGCAGGCCGGCGAGATCGAGGCAGAGCTGGACCAGGCCCGAGCAGTCGAGCCCGAGGCTGGTGCGCCCGCCCCACAGGTAGGGCGTCCCGACCAGCCGCTCGGCGGTGGCCGCGTAGTCCGGCACCGTGCGGTCGAGGGGCGCGCAGTGGGCCGCGAAGACGAAGGCGTCGCCGACCCGGACGAAGTCGCCGGCCGTGTCTGCGACCGCGATCCGCGCCCCGAGCCCGAGATGGCCGAGCGCCGGGCGCTTCATGTCGGGGGCGGGGTAGAGGAAGCTGCGCAGGGCCGTCACCCGGTGGGTCGGGGCCGGGTCGGCCGGGCCGAGGCTCGCCGCCGGCAGGTAGCCGACATAGCCGTCGCGCACGAGCTGGACCCAGGCGAACCCGTCGCCGACCTCGTACACGGCGACCGCGTCGCCCATCACCGCCTCGGTCTCGAGCCCGGCCTCCGGTCGCGGCGTCCGGCGAAGCGGGGCGGCCGGAACCACGACCCGGCGCGGCTCGCCGGCGACGAAGCGCGCCGCCTCGACCGCGCCGCGCAGTCGGATGTCGGCGAGGTCCGGCCGGGCCGGCGTGGTGCGCGGATCGTGGTTGGCGGTCGGCGGGCTCGTCATCACGGCTCGGGGCTGCGGCTGTCTCGGAATCTGCGGGCGTCTCGAAGTGATGATCGCGGGCCGCGGTGACCGAACCACGCCCCGGGACGCGTCTCCCCCCGCGCCATTTCGACGCATCGTCGTGCCGCTTGAGACGGCAACTGCATCATGAATGCGCCAGCGCGCCCGCAGGATCGCGGCGCACCTCTGCCTGCCTCTTCGGCACGCCGGGGCATGCATGGCAGGACGGCGACGGCCTCGTTTTGATGCGGTGCACAATCGGTGCGAATCGGGTACGGTGGGCCATGACGAGCGCGAGCCCTGCCGTGAAGAAGTCGAAGAAGAGCTTTGCCGACCTGCCGCCGATCCGGGTCCGCCGCGAGCCGCCGACGATCGTCGAGGCGGTGACCGCCGCGCAGGACCTGTCCGACGACCTCGAGCAGCAGATCGAGATCGCCGCCGGGCTGATCGGCCTGCCCGCCGAGGAGGTCCGCCCGCACGTCGTCGCGGCGCTGCGGGCCAAGCCCGAGCGCGTGCCGGAGCGGATCATCGCCCAGGCCGGCCCGAGCCGGGCGCCGCGCACCGTCATCGTCGAGCGCCGCACCCGCCCGCCGGTGATCGTCGAGCGCCGCGGCCGCCCGCTCGATCCGCGGCGCTGACGGCGCCCGCGGACCGCCTTCGGGGCCCGCGCTACCAGGCGAGCGTCTCGCCGCGGTAGTCGAGATAGGCCGTGCCGGGCCGGCCGAGCCGGGCCTCGATCACGTCGGCCATGCCGGCGACGCTGGTCGCCACGTCGATGTCGGCCCCGTCGCCGCCCATCTCGGTCCGCACCCAGCCCGGATGCATCAGCACCACGCTCAGGTTCTCCGCCGCGTGGCGGATCGCGAAGCTGCGGACCAGGGTGTTCAGCGCCGCCTTGCTGGCGCGGTAGTTTTCCCAGCCGCCGGAGGTGTTGAGCCCGACGCTGCCGAGGATCGAGCTCATGAACACCAGGCTGCCGCCGGGCGCGAGCCGATCGCGGAAGGCTTCGGCGAAGCGGACCGGGCTGATCGCGTTGGTGAGGTAGACCTGCGCCGCGACCGGCCGCGGCACCGCGTGCAGCGGATCGTGCGCCTGCGTCGCCACGCCGGCCACCACGAACACCAGGTCGAATGTTCGGGACGCCAGCCGGTCGTGCAGGACCGAGACCGCTTGGTCGTCGTCGATGTCGGCGGTCTCGATCGTCAGCGCCTCGGATTCGAGGGCGGCCAGGCCCGGCGAGGCCTTGCGCTGGGTCGCGGTGACGCGCCAGCCGCGCCCCAGGAAGGTCTCGACGAGCCCAAGCCCAAGGCCGCGCGAGGCCCCGACGATCAGCGCGTTCCTGGCCGACGGATGTTCGAGTTCTGCCATGGGATGTCTCCTGCGAGGCCGGGTTCGGGATTTCTTGGGAGGAAGGTGGCTTCATCGCGCGATGCGGAAAGCGCCGTTGGGGATCGCCCGGTGTGCCGCCGCACGTTCGGTACCTCCACCCTCGGACGCAGCTTCGACACGTCCCCCTTCCCCCCCGACGATCTCGGGCTCGCCCGCGATCCGCACCCTGTGTGCCCGAGTCGGGCAGGCCCGACTTGGGTGCGGGGGAGGGGACGGCGACGTGGGCGCCTTGCGCGCGAAACGTACGGGTTCGGCGCCTTGCCCCGTTCCCTCAATCCCCCGTCTGCACCGCCCAGGTGGCGTGGCGGATGCCCGGTTGCGCCTGCAGGGCGGCGACCACCGCGTCGAGCTCCTTGGCCGCCACCGCGCTGGCGATGAGGGTCGCGACCACGTCCACCGCCGCGTCGCCGCGCTCCTCGACCTCGACGCCGCCGACCGGGTAGCCCGCCGCCTCCAGCCGCTCGACCAGCATGTCCTGGGCGGGGCCCGCGGTGCCGGGGGCGGTGGTGACCTGGACCTCGTAGGTCGCCTCCGTCGCGCTCTCGTCGATCGGCGCGCGGTTGATCGCGTTGACGAGCGGGCGCAGCAGGGTGTTGCAGGCCAGGACCGCGACCGCCACGAACAAAGCCTCCAGCGGCAGGTCGGCGCCGGCGAAGGCGCCGACTGCGGCCGAGCACCACAGGGTCGCGGCCGTGTTGAGGCCGCGCACGTTCATGCCCTCCTTCATGATCACGCCGGCGCCGAGGAAGCCGATGCCCGAGATCACGTAGGCGACGGTGCGGGTCGCGCCCTCGGCCCCGGTCAGCCGCATGCCGAGATCGACGAAGGCGGCGGCCCCCACCGCCACCAGCACCGCCGTGCGCAGGCCGGCGGTGCGCTGGCGGTACTGCCGCTCGGCGCCGATCAGGGTGCCGAGCACGAAGGCCACGATCAGGCTGATCGCCGAATTGACCGGCTCGGGGAGGGGCGTGGGCAGAAGGACCATCCGGTCTCCTAGACGGGCGCGCATGACGGTTCCGTGACGGGAGCCGGTCCCAACCCGAGGTCGCAGCGGGATTGACGGGTGCCCCGGGCAGCGGGCACACCGGCTCGACTATGGATCGATCAAGAATCCAAGTGCGGCGGGTTCAGCCCGCCGGTTTCGACGAGGAGACGTGCAGGATGAAGGCTTCCTTCCAGCCGGCCCGGCCGTGTCGCGCAGGGCGCGCGCGCGCATGAGCGGCGCTGCGCTTGCCGAGCGTCCGGCTGCCGCCGCCGATCCGTTGCGGGCCCGCATCCTCGAGCTCCGCGCCGGCCTGGAGCACGGGCTGATCGGCTGCGAGGGCCTGGTCGAGCGCCTGATGATCGGGCTGCTCACCGGCGGCCACCTGCTGATCGAGGGGGCGCCGGGGCTGGCCAAGACCCGCGCCGTCAAGCGCCTCGCCGACGGGCTCGACGGCTCCTTCGCCCGCATCCAGTGCACGCCCGACCTGATGCCCGCCGACCTCACCGGCACCACCGTGTGGCGCCAGGATGCCGGCACCTTCGAGTTCCTGCCCGGCCCGCTGTTCCACTCGCTGATCCTCGTCGACGAGGTCAACCGCGCGCCGCCGAAGGTGCAGTCGGCCCTGCTCGAGGCGATGGCGGAAGGCCAGATCACCGTCTCCGGCGCGACCCATCCGCTCGCCGACCCGTTCATGGTGGTGGCGACCCAGAACCCGATCGAGCATGCCGGCACCTTCCCGCTGCCCGAGGCGCAGCTCGACCGCTTCCTGCTCCACGTCGTGGTCGGGATGCCGGACGAGGCCTCCGAGCGGAAGATCCTCGACCTCGTCGAGGGCGAGCTCAACCATCACGGCGAGGCGATGCCGGTGAAGCTCTCGGTCGCCGAGGTGCTGGCCGCGCGCGAGGCCGCCCTGAAGACCTACGTCTCGCCGGCGCTGAAGGATTATCTCGTGCGCATCGTCGCCGCGACCCGCACCGATTCCGCGGCACCGGACCTGCGCGCCGCGATCGAGCATCCGGCCTCGCCGCGCGGCACGCTGGCGCTGATGGTCGCCGGCAAGGCGCGGGCCTACCTCCACGGCCGCGACCACGTCGTCCCCGAGGACGTGGCGGACCTCGCCGCCGACGCGCTCTCCCACCGCATCGGCCTGACCTGGCGCGCGGCCGCGGAAGGGCTCACCACCCGCGGCATCGTCGGCGGATTGGTCCAGCGGGTGCGGGCGCTCTGAGGGTGTTCTCGGCAACCGCGAGAAGGCCCCGCGCGACCACGCCCTGCGCGGGTCCGCGCTCCCATTGGGAGAGGGGGCCGCGTCGCGCTGGCCGGATTCCGGCATGACCGCCACCGCCGCCCCCGAGACGAACCCGGCCTTCCACCTTTCCGGCGAGGCGCTGATGGGCCTGCGCCACCTCGCGCGCCGCGGCGTCACGCCGGCGACGCGGACGCTGGCGGGCCTGCCCGGCGGCATCGTCACCAAGCGCCGCGGGCGCGGCTCGGAGCCCGACGACGTGCGGCTGTGGTCGGAGGGCGACGACCGGCGCCACATCGACCGCAACGCCACCGCGCGCACCGGCATCCTGCACGTGCGCACCCACCACGACGAGCGCGACCGCGCCGTGGTGCTGCTCGCCGATTTCCGCCCCTCGATGCTGTTCGGCACCCGCCGGGCGCTGCGCTCGGTGGCGGCGGCCGAGGCGCTGGCGCTGCTCGGCTGGCGCGTCGTCGGCGACGGCGGCCGCGTCGGCCTCGTGGTCGCGGGCGCGGACGAGCCGACGGCTTTGCGCCCGGCCGGCGGCGAGCGCGCGATGACGGCCGTCACCGGCGCGCTCGCGTCGGCCCACGCCCGCGCCCTCGCGCAACCCGCCGCCGCCGATCCGCCGCTCGACCCGCTGCTGACGCTGGCCCGCAGCCTGCTGCCGTCCGGCGGCCACCTCGTCCTCGCCTCGGCGCTCGACAGCCCCGGCCCCGACTTCGACCGCCTGCTGACGCTGCTCGCCGAGAGCCTGTCGATCCGCCTGATCTTGGTGAGCGACGCCTTCGAGCGGTCCCGGCCGCCGGGCTTCTACCCCTTCGCCCTGCCCGACGGCCGCCGCGGCACTGTCCAGTCCGCCCGCCAATCCGCACGCCAGCCCGCCCGCGAGCCGGCGCCCGCGCGCCTCGCCGCCGACGAGCGCCTGGCCGACTACGCCCGCCGCGGCATCGCGGGCCTGCGCCTCGACGTCGAGGCCGGCCCGGAGGCCTACGCCCCGCTGATGGAGCGGCTCGATGCGGTGTTGTGAAGCCGCCGCCGTTTCCTTCCCCCCCTGCTCCGCAGGGTACCCTCCCCCGCACCCAAGTCGGGCCCGCCCGACTTGGGCACACGAGGTGCGGATCTCGGGCTTGCCCGAGATCCGTCGGGGGGAGGGGGTGCGTATGCCCGCAGGCGGAAAACGATGACCCCCGCCGACGCTCCTCCCACCCTCGAGGCCCTGCGCGGGCTGCACCTGCCGAACCAGGCGGCGGGGGCGATCTCCGGCGAGGTCGTGGTCGCGATCCTGGCGGGCTTCGCCGCCGCGCTGCTCGTCGGTCTGGTGCGCTATCTCCGGGTCCGCGCCCGCGCCACGGTCCGCCGCGCGGCGTTGCGCGATCTCGCCGCCGCGCGAAACCTCGACCCGGAGGCCCGGCTCGTGGCGCAGGCCCGGCTGCTGCGCCGCGTCGCCCGCACCGTGCAGGGCGAGGATGCGGCGAGCGCGCAAGGGACGGCCTGGGCGCACAGGCTCGACGGGCTGTTCGCCACCACCTTCTTCACCGAAGGCGCCGGGCGCGTCCTCGCCGAGGGGCTCTATCGCCGCAGCGACCGGCCGGACCCGGCCGTCCTCGATGCCGAGCTCGGGCGCCTGATCGGGCGGATGCGCGGATGAGCCTGCTCCCGGCCTGGGTCACGGCGCTCGGTTCCGCGTTCGATTGGGCGGCGCCGCTGGCGCTGCTGCTGCTGCCGCTGCCGCTGCTGGTCCAGCACTTCGTCCCGGCCGAGGCCGCGGGCGGCAGCGGCGCGCTCCGCGTGCCGGCCTCGCTGGTGGCGCGCGCCGAGGCCGGCGCCGACGTCGCCGCCCGCGGCCGGCGCCGGACCTGGCTGATCTGGACCTTGTGGGCGGCCCTCGTCGTCGCGCTGGCCGGGCCCCGCCTCGTCCTGCCGGCCACCGCCCTGCCGGCCTCGGGCCGCGAGATCATGCTGGCGATGGACCTGTCCGGCTCGATGGAGCGGCGCGACTTCTCGCTCGACGGCGAGACCGTGAACCGCCTCGTCGCGGTCAAGCGCGTCGGCGCCGACTTCATCCGCCGCCGCGCCGGCGACCGCATCGGCCTGGTGATCTTCGCCGACCAGGCCTTCGTCGCGGCCGGGCTCACCTTCGACACGGCGAGCGTGGCGCGGGCCCTGGAGGAGGCGACGATCGGCCTCGTCGGCCGCTCCACCGGCATCGGCGACGGCCTCGGGCTGGCGCTGCGCCGGCTCGATCCGAAGGATTCCGGCATCGACGGCCAGCCGGTCGCGTCCTCGAAGGCGGTGATCCTGCTCTCCGACGGCGCCAACAACGCCGGCCAGACCACGCCGCGGGACGTGGCGGCTTTGGCGAAGGACCTCGGCATCAAGGTCTACACCATCGCCCTCGGCCCCCGCGACATGGCCGACGCCGACGGCGAGCAGGACGTGGTCGACACCGAGACGCTGCGCGAGATGGCCGAGATCACCGGCGGCAAGGCGTTCCGGGTGAGGACCACCGACGACCTCGTCGCGGTGGCCGACGCCATCGACACCCTGGAGGGCGGCCGCGCCAAGGCCCCCCCGGTGCCCCTGCGCCGCGACCTCTGGCCCTGGCCGGCGGCGCTCGCCTTCGCCTGCGCCGGGCTGCTCCTGGCTTCCCGGAGGCGGGGATGATGCCAGCGCGCGGGCTCGTGCCCGCCTTGCCGCCGACCGTTTCGCGCATCCCCTCTCCCCGCACGCGGGGAGAGGGCCGCGACGACCCCGTCGTCGTCGCGGCGAGGCGGCAGCCGACGGTGAGGGGGCTTCGACCGGCGAGCCTCCCAGGGCACCGTCCCCTCACCGCCGCCTCGGCTTCGCCTCCGCTTCCCGGCCGCACGACGAGGTGCGGCCGGGCCTCTCCCCGCACGCGGGGAGAGGGGGGCCCTCCCCACTGCCGGGGCATCCCGCGATGACCGTCCTCGACGCCTACGCGCTGCTGCGGCCGTGGTGGCTGCTGGCGATTCCCCTGGTCGCCGTGCTGGCCTTCCGCGCCGCCGCCCGCGCCGCGCCCCTCGGCGACTGGGCGCGGGCGGTCGATCCGGCGCTGATGGCGCTGATGGTCCGGCGCGGGGCGGTGCTCGGCGGGCGGCGGCAGGCGAACCTCGCGGCCGCGCTCGCCGCCGGCTTCGTGGCGCTGGCGCTCACCGGCCCCGCGGTCGAGCGCAAGGACGCGACGACCTTCCGCAACCTCGACGCGACGGTGATCGTCGCCGACCTGTCGCGCTCGGTCGCCGAGGGCGGCGGGCTGAAGGACCTGCGCCAGATCGCGCAGGGCGTGGCCGAGGCCGCCGGCACCCGCGCGGTGGCGCTGGTGGTCTATGCCGGCGACGCCTACGTCGCGACCGGGCCGACCACCGACCGCGACAGCTTCGGCACCACCCTGTTCGCGCTCGATGCCGACACGGTGCCCGACCGCGGCAGCCACCCCGAGCGCGGGCTGGCGCTGGCCCGCCGCACCCTGGAGGAGGCCGGCGCGCTCGCCGCCGACGTGGTGCTGATCACCGACGGCGACGGCATCGGCGACGCGGCCCTGCGCGAGGCCGAGGCGATGCGGGCCAAGGGCTGGCGGCTCCAGGGGGTGTTCGTGCCGGCGCAGAAGACCCTGCCGCCCGGCGCGCCGAAGACCGACCGGGCCGCCCTCGACCGGCTCGCCGCCGCCGGCGGCGGGGTCGCGGCCGACCTGTCGGCACCCGCCCCGGTGCTCGACGCGGTCGGCGCCGGCACCGCGCAGCACCTGGCGGCGGGCGGCTACGCCGTGCTCGCCTTCGCCGATCTCGGGCGCTGGCTTCTGCTGCTCGCGCTCGGGCCGGCGCTGATCCTGTTCCGGAGGAGCGCGTGATGGCCGCCTTCGCGCTCGGCCGCCGGCCGCTCTCCCCCGCCGTCTCGGCCGCGCTCTCCCGCGGCTGGCGGCGCTGGGCCCGGACCTTCGGGCTCGCCGCGGCCGGGGCCGGCATCCTCGCGCTGATGCTGGTCTCGCAGCCGCGCACCGGCCTCGGCCGCCTGCTGATCGGGGTCGGGCTGCCCTCGGCGGCGCTCGCGGTGCTCGACGATCCGGCCTGGCGCGGGCCGGCCCTGTACGAGGCCGGCCGCTACGACGAGGCGGCGGCCGTGTTCCGCAACGGCGGCCGGCGCAACGCCTACAACCTCGGCAACGCGCTCGCCCGGACGGGCGACTATGCCGGCGCGATCGAGGCCTACGACGCGGCGCTGCAGTTCAACCCGCGCGACGCCGACGCGCAGGCCAACCGCTCGCTGATCGCCCAGCTCGTCGCCGAGGCGATCGACCGCAAGGGCGGCGGCACCGCCAACGGCTCGGCGCAGTACGGCGCCCGCTACAACAACACCGCCAACCAGGAGAAGGACAACACCCTCCAGGCCAATTCCAGCGGCGAGGGCCTGGCGGGCAACAAGGAGGCGAGCTCCTCGGCCTCGATCCCCGGCAACAGCAAGGTCGCGCGCCGCGGCCAGGCCGAGCAGCAGACCGTGGAATCGGGCCGCGGCGAGGCCCGGGGCTCGGCCGGCGACGCCGCCGGGCGCGGCCGCACCGGCGGCGGCTCGGCGATGGTGGCCGAGGCCCCCGAGAAGGAGGTGCGCCGCGTCACCAAGAGCTTCGAGGCGCATGAGATCCGCCCCGACCGCCTCTGGCTCCGGACCCTGCCGGACGACCCCGGCCGCTACCTCAAGCTCCGCCTCAAGGCCGAGCAGGCCCGCCGCATCGAAGCCGGCACCAGCATGCCCGCCGGGAGCAACCCATGGTGAGGTTTTGGAATGCCGACGGCCTATCTCGTCATCGCCGGACGCGGGCGCCGGAGGAGGCCCGGGAAGCACTGCGCGGCTCCTTCTCCCAGGCGGAGAAGGGTGGGATGAGGGGCGTGACCTCTCCGGGGCGTTCTCATCCCTCACCCCGACCCTCTCCCGCCCGGGAGAGGGGGCCCGCGCTCGCTTCGGCGGCGTCACGCCTTCGCCCCGGCGCCTGGGCTTGCGCGGCGCTCGCCGCCCTCCTCCTGGCCCAGCCCGCCCGCGCCGAGGTCGAGCCGGGCGACCTCACCCTCACGGTCACGCCCGAATTGAACGGCAACGCCGCGCCGTTCGTGCGCGAGATGGTGCTGCTGCGCATCCACGGGGTCTACAAGCAGCAGATCCTGCTCGAGGAGGTGATCCAGCCGACGCTGGCCAACTTCAGCTGGAGCCAGCTCGGCCGCGACCGCTGGAGCAGGACCAAGCTGAAGGACGGCCAGAGCGCCATCGCCTTCGACCGGGTGATCGCGGTGTTCCCGCACCATGCCGGCGACTTCACGATCGAGCCGTTCGACCACCGCCTGACGATCAACGACGACGGCCAGCGCCGGGTGATCGACGTGCGCTCCGGCCCGGTCGCGCTGCCGGTCGCGACCTGGACCAAGGAGGGCGGCGGCCCGGACGCCAAGGAGCCGTGGTGGCTGCCGGCCAAGGACGTGACGATCACCGATTCCTGGTCGCCCGACCCGGAGACGGTGAAGCTCGGCGACACCACCCGGCGCATCGTGACGGTGGAGGCGCAGGGCATGGTCGCCGAGGGGCTGCCGCCGCGCCCGGTGATGCGCACCCGCGGCATCCTCACCTTCGCCGGCCCGGTCACCCGCGAGACCCTGATCACCCCCGCCGGCCCGGTGGCGCGCGCCACCTACCAGTGGGACGTGAAGGCCGGCGTGCCCGAGATCATCCCCCTCGACGCGATCGTCATCCCGTGGTTCGACACGGTGTCGCGCACGATGCGCGAGGCCGAGATCCCCGCCCGCCAGATCGGCGGCGGCCTGCCCGACCGGGAAGGCGACCTCGCCCCCCCGCTCGCCACCGCGCCGTGGGTCGCGGCCGCCGCCGGGCTCGCCGCCTTCGGCCTCGGGCTGGCGCTGATCGGGTTCGGGACGGGCGCCGGGCGCCTGCGGCTGCCGCGCGGCGCCCGGGCGGCCCTGCGCCGCGCGGCGGCCGCGAACGACGCCGCCGCCTTCCGCGCCGCGACGCTCTCGGCCGAGCCCGATCTCGCCCGGGCCTGGCGCGCCGACCCCGATACCGCCGCCGGCCTCGCGGGCCTCGACCGCGCGCTCTACGCGCCGGGCGGTGCCGCGGCGCCGGACCTCCGGGCGCTCGCCCGCCGGCTGTCGCGCCCCGTCCGCCTGCGGGGCGCGGGCCCGGTCGCGGCCGACCGGCTCCATCCGCTCGACGGCCCCTTGAACGGCCCCTTGAACGGCCCCCTCGATCGCCCGCTCGGCCGCTGACGCCCGGCGCCGGGCCCTCCTCAGTCGACCGCGATGGCGACGAGGGAGAACAGCCCGGCGAGCAGCAGGTTGGCGACGAGCACGAGGGCGATGACGGTCATGGACATCTTGTCGGTTGGGGCGGGGGCGGCCGGTCCGGCGCGCCGCCGTCCATAGCCCGGGCGCCCGGGCCCTGTCCGCGGGGCCGCCGGCGAAGCGCGAAAAGTCCCGCCGGCGATGCAGGCCGGCCACGTCACCGCGGAGCCGCAGGCAAGCGCCGACGGCGCGTCCGAACGTGCACGCCTTGCGTGTGCAACGCTTTCACCACACCATCGTTAACGATCGGTTCGCGAACGGGGTGCGGCATGACGATGACAGCGATCGGCGGGGCCCTGACGGCGGCGTCCGGCTTCTTCGGCCTCGGCGCCCGCCTGCGCGCCGACGCGCCCGCGGCCCGCCCGGCGGCCGACGACGCCTTCGCCCCGCAGGCCGACGGCCCCGCCCCCGGCGATCCCTGGTTCGAGGCCGTGGCCGAAGCGCTGGCCGAGGCGGGATACCTCGACAGCTAGGGCGTCCGCGGCCCCGCGGTTCCTCCGCGTCCATGCATGCCTGGACGGGATCGCGGCTGCGCCGTCGCCTGTCCGTCATCGCCTCGCAGGCGCGGCACCGTTCGGGCCGAGACGGTAAAACGTTCGTTCTAAGAAACGGGCTGGTCACCGCAAATATCTTCTTCGGATGGGACGGTTCGGAGAAGATCCGGTTTTTCGCGTGTAAAATACCAGCGGGCTCGGCAAGCGATGGCGCATCGAAGCGCCGTGTTCCGGTCGTGCAACGCCGCTCGACCAGTTGACAACGTTCTGTAAAAAGAACGAAAACCGGTCTCTTCGTAAGGGATACGGGCCGAGGCCGGCGCGCATCCCGCGGTGATGACCGGAGGATCGGCGTGGGCGAGCGGCACGGAACACGGCGGACGGGGCGGATCGGGCGGCGGGCGGCCTTGGCGGGGCTGTGCCTGGCCGGCGGCCTGCTCACGGTGGTCGGCGCGCGCGCCGAGACGGCCCTGCTCAACGTCTCGTACGATCCGACGCGCGAGCTCTACCGCGACATCAACGCGGCCTTCGCCGAGGACTGGAAGGCCAGGACCGGCGAGACCGTGACGGTGCGCGCCTCGCATGGCGGCTCGGGCTCGCAGGCCCGCACGGTGATCGACGGGGTCGACGCCGACGTGGTGACGCTGGGCATCCCCTCCGACATCGACGCGATCGCCAAGCTCACCAAGCGCATCCCCGAGGATTGGCGCGGCAAGCAGCCGAATGCCGGCCTGCCCTACACCTCGACGGTGGTGTTCCTCGTGCGCAAGGGCAACCCGAAGGGCGTCAAGGACTGGGGCGACCTCGCCAAGCCCGACATCAAGGTCATCACCCCGAACCCCAAGACCTCGGCCGGCGGGCGCTGGAACTTCCTCGCCGCCTGGGGCTACGCCTACAACCAGGACAAGGACGCGGCCAAGGCCGACGCCTTCGTCGGCACCGTCTACAAGAACGTGCCGGTGCTCGACACCGGCGCCCGCGGCTCCACCGTCACCTTCGCCCAGCGGGGCCTGGGCGACGTGCTGCCGACCTGGGAGAACGAGGCCTACCTCGTGCTCCAGGAGTTCGGCGCCGACAAGTTCGACATCGTCGTGCCGCCGACCTCGATCTACGCCGAGCCGCCGGTGGCGCTGGTCGACGCCAACGTCGACCGCAAGGGCACCCGCAAGCAGGCCGAGGCCTACCTGGCCTTCCTCTACACCGACAAGGCGCAGGCGATCTTCGCCAAGCACCATTACCGCCCCTTCAAGCCCGCCGCGGCGGCCGAGGCCGACCTCAAGCAGCTGCCGGACATCAAGCTGTTCAAGATCGAGGATCTCCAGGGCAACTGGGACGAGATCCAGAAGCGGAACTTCGACACCGGCGGCCTGTTCGACCAGCTGAGCCGCCAGGGGCGGTAGCGCCGACCGACCCCCTCTCCCCATCCGCGCAGCCGATCCCGGGCAGGCCCGAGGTCGCCGGGAGAAGGGACCCGCGATCGGGCCGGCCGCGTCGACCGATCCGAACGTTTCTCGAGAGACTTCCCATGGTCGCCCCACCCCGCCCGAAGCGGCGCTTCCGACAAGCCAGCGTGATCCCCGGCTTCGGGCTCACCTTCGGCTACACGCTGACCTGCCTCGGGCTGGTGGTGCTGCTGCCGCTGGCCGCCCTCGTCGCCAAGGCCTCGGGCCTCGGCCTCTCGGGAATCTGGTACGTCGCCACCGACCCGCGCGTGGCCAGCGCCCTTAGGATCAGCTTCGGCGTGTCGCTGCTCGCCGCGCTCACCGCCTCGGTGTTCGGCTTCCTCGTCGCCTGGGTGCTGACCCGCTACCGCTTCCCGGGCCGCAAGCTCGTCGACGCCGTGGTCGACCTGCCCTTCGCCCTGCCGACCGCGGTGGCGGGCATCGCGCTGGCCTCGCTCTATGCCCCGAACGGCCTCGTCGGCGCGCAGCTGGCGCGGCTCGGCATCCAGGCGGCCTACACGCCGGTCGGCATCTTCATCGCCATGGTGTTCATCGGCCTGCCGTTCGCCGTGCGCACCGTGCAGCCGCTGATCGCCGAGATCGACAAGGAGGTCGAGGAGGCCTCCGCGACGCTGGGCGCCACCCGGTGGACGACGCTGATCAAGGTGGTGCTGCCGCCGCTGATCCCGGCGGTGCTCACCGGCTTCGCGCTGGCCTTCGCCCGCGGCGTCGGCGAGTACGGCTCGATCATCTTCATCGCCGGCAACCTGCCCTACGTCTCCGAGATCGCGCCGCTGCTGATCGTCATCAAGCTCTCGGAGTTCGATTACGGGGGCGCGGCCGCCATCGCCACGATCATGCTCGGGATCTCGTTCCTGACCCTGCTGGCGATCAACCTGATCCAGGCCTGGAGCCGCCGGAGGTTCGGTTATGTCTGATCTGAGCCTGACGGCCGCGCCGGCGCAGGAGGAGGCCGCCAGCGAGGGCCGCCTCGTGCGCGGGCTGCTGATCGGCACCGCGGTGGTGTTCCTGGCGCTGTTCCTGGTGCTGCCGCTGTTCACGGTGTTCGCCCAGGCGCTCTCCCGCGGCGTGGGCGCCTATCTCGAGGCCTTCTCCGAGCCCGACGCCTGGACCGCGATCCGCCTGACGCTGACGGTGGCGGCGATCGCCGTGCCGTTCAACCTCGTCTTCGGGGTCGCGGCCGCCTGGGCCATCGCCAAGTTCGAGTTTCCCGGCAAGAGCCTGCTGATCACGCTGATCGACCTGCCGTTCTCGGTCTCGCCGGTGGTCTCGGGGCTGATCTACGTGCTGCTGTTCGGGAGCCGCGGCCTGTTCGGCGGCTGGCTGCAGGACCACGGCATCCAGATCCTGTTCGCGCTGCCCGGCATCGTGCTGGCGACGGTGTTCGTCACCTTCCCGTTCGTCGCCCGCGAGCTGATCCCGCTGATGCAGGAGCAGGGCAACGCCGAGGAGGAGGCGGCGCTGACGCTCGGCGCCACCGGCCTCCACACCTTCCGCACGGTGACGCTCCCCAACATCCGCTGGGGCCTGCTCTACAGCGTGCTTCTCTGCAACGCCCGCGCCATGGGCGAGTTCGGCGCGGTCTCGGTGGTGTCCGGGCATATCCGCGGCCTGACCAACACCATCCCGCTCCACGTGGAGATCCTCTACAATGAGTACAATTTCGTCGCCGCCTTCGCCGTCGCTTCGCTCCTTGCCGGACTCGCCCTTGTCACCCTCGCCCTCAAATCCCTCCTCGAATGGCGCTACGGGGCGGAGCTCGGGTCGCGGGCACGGCATTAACGCGAACTCGACCGCGATCCGCGTCGAGGGCCTGTCGAAGACCTTCGACACGGCCGCCGTGCTGCACGACTTCAACCTCGACGTGCGCGCGGGCGAGCTGCTCGGCCTGCTCGGCCCCTCGGGCTCGGGCAAGACGACGCTGCTGCGCATCATCGCCGGGCTCGACACGCCGGACCGCGGCCGCATCCTGTTCGGCGGCGACGACGCCACCTTCCTGCCGGTGCAGCAGCGCGCGGTCGGGTTCGTGTTCCAGCACTACGCGCTGTTCAAGCACATGAGCGTGGCCGACAACATCGCCTACGGGCTGAACGCGCGAAAGCGCGCGGAGCGGCCGCCGGCGCCGGAGATCAAGCGCCGCGTCGGCGAGCTGCTCGACTTGATCCGGCTGTCGGGCTTCGCCGACCGCTATCCCTCGCAGCTCTCGGGCGGCCAGCGCCAGCGCATCGCGCTCGCTCGCGCGCTCGCCGTCGAGCCGCGCGTCCTGCTCCTCGACGAGCCGTTCGGGGCGCTCGACGCGCAGGTCCGCAAGGACTTGCGCCGCTGGCTGCGCGAGATCCACGACCGCACCGGCCAGACCACGATCTTCGTCACCCACGACCAGGACGAGGCGCTGGAGCTCTCCGACCGCGTCGCCGTGCTCGACAAGGGGCGGCTCGAGCAGGTCGGCACCCCGGACGAGGTCCAGGAGAACCCGGCCTCGGCCACCGTGCTGCGCTTCCTCGGCGACGCCATCGAGGTCGAGGCGATCGCCGAGGGCGGCCGGGTCCGCGTCGACGGCAAGCCGACCCCGGTCGCCGCGCCCGCCGGCCTCATCGGCCCGGTGAAGCTGTTCGTGCGGCCCTGGCAGCTCCAGCTGGTGGAGCCCGCCACCGCCCACCTCACCGGCACCGTCCGCTCGTCCTACCGCAGCCAGGGCCGCCAGCGCATCGAGGTCGGCCGCCCCGACGGCGGCCTGCTGATCGTCGAGGATTCCGACGGCGAGCGCTACGCCGCCGGCCGCGAGGTCGGCCTGCGGATCAACGGGGGGTACGTGTTCGGGTAAGCTTCCTCTACGAGGGTGCCAGCCTCACGCATCTCCGACCGACGGTACCGGACGGCTCGTCGGAAGCGGCGCCTGGCCCCTGTCGCGAACAAGCGATCGAATTCGCGCCTCGTTGCCCGCGCTTGCGCCTCCGATCATCCGTGCACGGCGGCGATCGGTCGGCAGATCGATGCGATTTCAGCGAACCGCTTGCCCCGAGGCGTCCGACATCGCGCGATCGGAGCGGCACGGCCACCCCTCACGCCGTGGTCCCGTCCCGGCGGCGGAGCACCGAGTGCTTGCGGCTGTAGAAGAAGTAGATCGCGAAGCCGATCGCCATCCACACGACGAGCCGCAGCCAGGTGTCGAGGGGCAGGCCCGCCATCAGGAACAGGCAGGACAGGATGCCGAGGATCGGCACCGTCGGCACGCCCGGCACGCGGAACGGCCGGTACATCTCCTTGTCCGAGCGGCGCAGGTAGATCACCGAGCCGCAGACCAGGATGAAGGCGGCGAGCGTGCCGATGCTGACCATCTCGCCGAGGATCCCGATCGGCACCAGCGCCGCCACGATCGCCACCGCCGCGCCGATCAGGATCTGGCTGCGATAGGGCGTCTGGTAGGTCGGGTGCACGTGGGCGAACAGGCGCGGCAGAAGCCCGTCGTTGGCCATGGTGTAGAAGATCCGGCTCTGGCCGTAGAGCAGCACCAGGATCACGGTGGTGAGCCCGGTGAGCGCCCCGAGCTTGATCAGCGCCGAGAACCAGGCGATGCCGATCACGTCGACGCCCTTGGCGATCGGGTCGGGGACGTTGAGGTCCTTGTAGGGCACCACGCCGGTGAGCACCGCGGCGACCAGCACGTAGAGCACCGTGCAGATCGCGAGCGAGCCGAGGATGCCGATCGGCATGTCGCGCTGGGGCGATTTCGCCTCCTGCGCGGCGGTGGAGACCGCGTCGAAGCCGATGAAGGCGAAGAACACCACGCCCGCGCCGCGCAGCACGCCGCTCCACCCGAAATGGCCGAAGCTGCCGTCGTTGTCGGGAATGAACGGGGTCCAGTTGGCCTGCTTGATGTAGCCGTAGCCGAGCACGATGAAGGCCAGCACCACGGTGAGCTTCACCGCCACCATGACGTTGTTGAGCCGGGCCGATTCCTTGGTGCCGCGCACCAGCATCAGCGTGAGCAGCCCGACGATCAGCACCGCCGGCAGGTTCATCAGCGCGGTGGCGTCCGACCCGTCCGCGAGCTTCACCGCGGTGCCGGGCGCGGCGGTGAAGCGGGGCGGGATGACGAGCCCGACATCCTTGAGCAGGCTGACGACGTAGCCGGACCAGCCCACCGCCACGGTGGCCGCGCCCATGGCGTATTCGAGGATCAGGTCCCAGCCGATGATCCAGGCGAAGAACTCGCCCAGCGTCGCGTAGGTGTAGGTGTAGCTCGATCCCGCCACGGGGATGAGAGCGGCCATCTCGGCGTAGCACAGGCCGACGAAGGCGCAGGCGATGCCGCCGGCGACGAAGGACAGCATGATCCCCGGCCCGGCATATTGCGCGGCCGCCGTGCCGGTGAGCACGAAGATACCCGCGCCGATCACCGCGCCGATGCCCATCGCGATGATCGAGAACAGGCCGAGCGATTTCGAGAGCTGATGCCCGTCGCTCTCGCCCCCGGCGAGGATGTCTTCGACGGTCTTGCGCCCCGTCAGGCCGGAGGGTTGATCCGTGTCAGCCATGGTCGCTCCGATCCGCGCGGCGGCATCCGGCACCATGTCGGGCGGCTCTCGGGGATGCCAGCCGGCGACGCGACTGATCCCCCGGTTTCGCTCGGCCCCCGGTGACGTTCGGCCCGCCCCCGCACGGCAAGGAGCGTGCCGTCCCGGCGGCGCCTCGGCCGGGCTGTCGAGTTCGTGAGCCCGCCGGCCGGGTTTTACCGGTATCCGGGCCCCGCGCACGGCACGGCGATGCGTGCTAGACCGGTTTTCGGCGGGGGAACGCGGGTTTGTCGGTCGTACAACGGCACAACACGAAGATCGCCGGGGCCGGCGAGACCGCGATGGTCTTCGCCCACGGCTTCGGCTGCGATCAGAACATGTGGCGCTTCGTGGCGCCCGCCTTCGAGGATCGCTACCGGACGGTGCTGTTCGACCATGTCGGCGCCGGCGGCTCGGACCTGTCGGCCTACGACCCGGCGCGGTACGCCACGCTCGACGGCTACGCCGACGACGTGGTCGCGCTCGCCCACGCCCTCGGCGTGCGGCGCGGCGTCTTCGTCGGCCACTCGGTCAGCGCCATGGTCGGCATCCTCGCCGCGAAGGCGGCGCCCGAGCTGTTCGACACCCTCGTCCTGGTCTGCCCCTCGCCGCGCTACGTCGACGACGCGGAGGACGGCTACGTCGGCGGCTTCACCGCGGCGCAGGTGGAGGAACTGCTCAACTTCCTCGACAGCAACCACATGGGCTGGTCCCAGGCGATGGCCCCGACGATCATGGGCAACGCCGACCGCCCCGAGCTCGGCGCGGAATTGACCAACAGCTTCTGCCGCACCGATCCGGACATCGCCAAGCGCTTCGCCCGGACCACGTTCCTGTCCGACAACCGCGCCGACCTCGAGAACGTCGCCGCCCGCTGCCTGGTGATCCAGTGCGCGGAGGACGTGATCGCCCCCCGGGAGGTCGGCGAGTACGTCCACCGCAACCTGCCGGGCAGCGCGCTCGTCCTGCTCGACGCGACCGGGCATTGCCCGAACCTCAGCGCGCCCGAGGCGACGATCGCGGCGATCGAGGCGTTCCTCCGAGGGTGATGACGTGGACGAGGCGACGCCCACCTCCGGGGTGCAGGAGGCCGACGACCTCGCCGACCTGTTCGAGAACGCGCCCTGCGGCTACGCCTCGGCCCTGCCGAGCGGGCGCCTGTCGAAGGTCAACCGGACGCTGGCGACCTGGACCGGATACCCGGCCGGCCACCTCGTCGGGCGCCGCTTCCTCGACCTGCTGACCATCGCCGGCAAGATCTACTACGAGACCCATTTCGCGCCGCTGCTGCGGATGCAGGGCTTCTTCAACGAGGTCGCCCTCGACCTCGTGCGCGCGGACGGCCAGACGCTGCCGGTGCTGGTCAACGCGGTGGTCCGCCGGGACGAGGCGGGCGAGATCCGCTTCATCCGGATCACCGTGTTCAACGCCTCCGAGCGCCGGCGCTACGAGCGCGACCTGCTCGCGGCGCGGCGCGCCGCCGACGAGGCCACCGCCGCGCTGCGGGACCTCAACCTCACCCTGGAGACGCGGGTCGCCGAGCGGACGGCCCAGCGCGACCGGGCCTGGCGGCTGTCGCAGGAATTGCTGATCGTGGCGCTGCCGGACGGCACCCTGGAGAGCGTCAACCCGACCTGGGCCGAGCTGCTGGGCTGGCGCGACGACGAGCTGATCGGCCGGTCGTTTGCCGCCTACACCCACCCGGACGACCTCGCCGCGACCCTGGCGGCCTTCGCCGCCATCCTGGAGCGGCCGCTCACGGTTCCGTACGAGTACCGCTTCCGCCACAAGGACGGCTCGTACCGGTCGTTCGCCTGGACCGCCGCGTTCGAGGACGGCCGCGTCTACGCCTCGGGGCGCGACACCACGCTCGAGCGGGAGCAGGCCGACGCCCTGCGCCAGTCGCAGAAGATGGAGGCGGTGGGCCAGCTCACCGGCGGCCTCGCGCACGACTTCAACAACCTGCTCGCGGGCATCGCCGGGTCGCTGGAGATGATGCAGACCCGGATGCGGCAGGGCCGGGTCGAGGACGTCGCGCGCTACATGGCCGCCGCCCAGGGCGCCGCGCGCCGCGCCGCGGCCCTGACCCACCGGCTGCTGGCCTTCTCGCGCCGGCAGACCCTCGATCCCCGGCCCACCGACGTGAACCGCCTCGTGGCGGGGATGCACGAGCTGATCCAGCGCACCGTCGGCCCGGGCATCCCGGTCGAGGTCGCCGCCGGCGCGCGGCTGTGGACCGCCCTGGTGGACGCGTCCCAGCTCGAGAACGCGCTGCTGAACCTGTGCATCAACGCCCGCGACGCGATGCCGGACGGCGGCCGCATCACGGTCGAGACCACCAACGCGCGGTTCGACGCGCGCGCCGCCCGCCAGCACGACATGCCGGAGGGGCAATACCTCGCGCTGTGCGTGGCCGACACCGGCACCGGCATGCCGCCGGAGGTGGTCGCCCGGGTGTTCGAGCCGTTCTTCACGACGAAGCCGATGGGGGCGGGCACCGGCCTCGGGCTCTCGATGATCTACGGCTTCGCCAAGCAGTCGGGCGGGGAGGTGCGGGTCCGCTCTGAGGTCGGGGCCGGCACCCGCGTGAGCCTCTTCCTGCCCCGCCACCACGGCGACGCCGAGGTCGAGGACAAGGTGGCGGCCGGCCCGGCGCGGCCGCGCTCCGGGCAGGGCGAGACGGTGCTGGTGGTCGACGACGAGCCGACGGTGCGGATGCTGCTCGCCGACATCCTGGAGGATCTCGGCTACACCGCGATCGAGGCGAGCGACAGCGCCGCTGGCCTCAAGCTGCTGCAATCGGACGTGCGCATCGACCTGCTGGTGACCGATGTCGGCCTGCCGGGCGGGATGAACGGGCGCCAGATGGCCGATGCCGGCCGCGCCCGCCGGCCCGACTTGAAGGTGCTGTTCATCACCGGCTACGCCGAGAACGCCGCGCTCGGCGAAGGCCACATGGCCCCCGGCATGGCGGTGGTGACCAAGCCGTTCTCCGTCGACGCCATGGCCGAGCGCGTCCGCGCGATGATCGAGGCGCCGCGCCCGGCCTGATCGCCGGGGCGCCGCCCCCGGCTTCCGATGGGCCGCCTTCTGATCTATCGCGGAGGGCGGCGCCCCGGGAGGCGCGCGATGCGGAGGCACCGGCATGGGCGTGGCGACGGATCCGGAACGGGGCACCCGCCCCGACGTGCTGGCGGCGATCGGCGGCACGCCGCTGATCCGGCTGCGCCGGGCGTCGGAGGAGACCGGCTGCACCATCCTCGGCAAGGCCGAGTTCCTCAATCCCGGCCTCTCGGTGAAGGACCGGGCGGCGCGCGCGATCGTCGAGGACGCCGAGGCGCGCGGGCTGATCCGGCCGGGCGGCACCATCGTCGAGGGCACGGCGGGCAACACCGGGATCGGGCTGGCGCTGGTGGCCTCCGTGCGCGGCTACCGCACGGTGATCGTCATCCCGGTCACCCAGTCGGAGGAGAAGAAGCAGACCCTGCGGCTCGCCGGCGCCCGCCTCGTCGAGGTGCCGGCGGTGCCGTACGCCAACCCGAACAACTACGTCCACGTGGCGCGCCGCCTCGCCGAGCGGCTCGCGGCCACCGAGCCCGCCGGCGCGTTCTTCGCCGACCAGTTCGACAACGTCGCCAACCGCGGCGCGCACGAGCGGCACACCGGCCCCGAGATCTGGGACCAGACCGGCGGCACCCTCGACGGCTTCGTCTGCGCCGCCGGCACCGGGGGCACGCTCGCCGGGACGGCGCTCGCCCTGCGGGCGCGCAACCCCGAGGTCGCGATCGCGCTCGCCGACCCCGAGGGCTCGGCGCTCTACGCGCACTACACCGCCGGGACGCTCAAGGCCGAGGGCTCGTCGATCACCGAGGGCATCGGCCAGGGGCGGATCACCCGGAACCTCGAGGGCTTCGCGCCCGACCACGCCTTCCGCATCCCCGACGCGGAGGCGCTCGACATCGTGTTCGGGCTGATGCGGGAGGAGGGGCTGTCGCTCGGCGGCTCGTCCGGCATCAACGTCGCCGGCGCGATCCGGCTGGCGCGGGTGCTCGGCCCCGGCCACACCATCGCGACGATCCTCTGCGACGGGGCGGCGCGCTATGCCTCGAAACTGTTCAACCCCGCCTTCCTGCGCGAGCGCGGCCTGCCGACGCCGGACTGGCTGGACGAAGCCGGCGCGCCGCTGCCGGACTGGCACGCTTGAGCCGGCAAAACCGTCCGTCACGTTTGCGTGCGAATTATTTGAACGGAACGGATTGTCGCGGCGTTTGAACGGTCAAGCTCACGACCCGTGCGCTCCCGCGGAGACTTTCTTCCATGTCGCTCGTCACCATTCTGCTCATCATCCTGATCATTCTCGCCTTCGGTGGTGGCGGCTTCCTCGGCGGCGGCGCCTATCGCGGCCCGGGCTTCGGCCTCGGCGGCATCCTGATCATCGTCCTGATCGTGCTGCTGGTCACCGGCCGGCTCTGACGCCGGACGCGGGGGGGCGGTTCCGCGATCCGCGATCGGGGACCGGCTCCCGACGCCCCCTTCGCGATCTGCGGATCGCGGAGGGGGCTCTGTTTTCCGTGAGGTCTGATCTTCTTCACGCGAGCCGGGATCCACCGCGCTCGAAACCGCTCTAGCGGGCGCAGACGATCCCAATCACGGCGCCGCCGACCGCAGAGGCGGCGGCGCCGACGCTGCCGGCACCGGCGGTCGACGGCCGCGTCGCGATGCCGGCCTCGCCCAGGACGGCGGCCACGACCGTCCCCGGGATCACCGGGAAGCTCGCCGGCGGCATCACGCCCGCGATCAGCCGCGGCGCCGCCGGATAGGACGCCACGAGCCCCGCGAGGCCGCCCGCCCGGTCGAGCACCGGCGCGCCGGCCGACCCGGGCTGCAACGGCGCCGTCACCCGCGCCGCGCCCACCATCGCGCCCGGCGCGACCGACACGCCCGCATCCCCGCCCGCTCCCTCGCGCGCCTCCTGCGCCGCGACCACGACGCGATCCTCGGACGCCGACGCTCCGACGATGCCCGGCAGGCGCGGCGCCGGCAGCCCGGCGGCCTCCAGCAGCGCCAGGCCGCGCTCGCTGCGCAACACCCTGGCCGGGGCGCTCCCGATCCGCGGGGCCGGGCATGCCTCCAGCACCGCCGACGCGGTCAGCACCCGCCCCGGCGCCACGACGAGGCCGGTGCCGACGACGTTCGGGGCCGAGGCGACCTGCGGACCACCCGAGCTCTGCGGAGCGCCCGACGCCGGTGGCGCGGCGGCCGGCGCGGTCGCGATCCGGGGCGCCTCGCCCCGCGTCCCGGGAAACGGCACGAAGCTGTTGGCGATGGCGATGACGAGGCGGTCGATCTCGCCCGCCTGCGTCGCCTCGTAGCCGATGGCGAAGCCGCGGATGCCCTCCGGCCCGGCGGCGTAGCGCACGTACGAGCGCCCCGAGGCGGTCTCGCCGGTGACGACGATGAAGTCCGGCCGCTTGAGCTTGTACGTCACCTTGCGGTCGGCGAGCGGCGCGGTCGCGCGGGTGAACAGCGCGTCGAGGTCGGTGCCGCCGGCGGGAAACGACCGGCTCTCCAGGGTCAGGCGCCCGTCGGCGCTCTGCCAGCGGGTTCCGCCGGGGACCGCGCTGCGCTTGGGCAGCATCCGCTCGGGCACGCCGAGCACCGCGCCGCTGGCGGGATCGGCCTGCACGGTGAAGCGCACGGCCTTCCGCGCCGCCTCGCCCGCCGCCAGGATCGCGGCGCGGCTGCGTGGATCGAGGGGGTCGCCGGCGTCGGTGCGGGCGCGGGCGGCGCTCAGCGCCTCGAAGGTCCGCCGGCCGAAGGCGCCGTTGACGACGCTGTTGTAGTCGCCGGTCCAGACCAGCGCGTCCTGCAGCGCCTTGCGCTCGGCCTCCGGCAGGGCCTCGAACCCGGCCCGCATCGCCTCGAAGGCCGGGTCCGGCGCGGCGGCGGGCGGGCGCGGCGGCTGCGGTTTCGGCGCCTGCGCGGCGGCGGAGGCGGCGGCCAGCGTCAGGGCGAGGGCGAGGATTACGCCGCGGGCCGGATCGCAGGCGGAGGCCGGCCCGCGCGCGGGGGCGGGAGCCCGGTCGCGGAGCGGGGGGACGCGCGGTCGGCCTGTGGCGCGGGCGGGCATGCGGGCGATTCCCGGAAGCGTGAGCGTGCCGGACGGTGGCAGAGGCGGCGGCCGAAGGCCAGGGCGGGGCGCCGCGCCCTCGACAATCCCGGCCGCCGCCCCACCCTCACCGCGACGCGAAAGCAGCGAGAGGCGCCGATGACCCACCCAGCGATCGAACCCGGCCGGACGGCCGTCGTCACCGGGGCGGCCAGCGGCATCGGGCTCGCGGCGGCGCAGGCCTTCGCGCGGGCCGGCATGAACGTGTGGCTCGCCGACCTGCCGGGCGAGGCGCTCGAATCCGCCCGCGCCGCGGTGGCGAGGCTCGCCGCCGTGGAGGTGCGCGCCTTCGCCCTCGACGTCGGGCCGCGCCCGGCGATGGAGGCGTTCGCGCAGGCCGTCGCCGCCGGGGGGCCGCCCGCCCTGGTGATGCTCAACGCCGGCATCGAGGCGGGCGGCACGCTGTTCTCCGAGGAGGCGACCTGGCGCAGGATCCTCGACACCAACCTGTGGGGAGTGATCAACGGCATCCACGCCTTCGCGCCGGCGATGATCGCGGGCCAGAAACCCGGCGCCGTGATCGTCACCGGCTCGAAGCAGGGCATCACCACGCCGCCGGGCAACACGCCCTACAACGTCTCGAAGGCGGGCGTGAAGGCGGCGACCGAGGCGCTCGCGCACGACCTGCGCGGCCGCGACGGCTGCCGCATCTCGGCGCACCTGCTGATCCCGGGCTTCGTCTATACCGGGCTGGCCAGGGCCCGCGGCGTCGCCGAGAAGCCGCCCGGCGCCTGGACGCCCGACGAGACGGTGGCCTTCCTGCTGGAGCGGATGGCGCAGGGCGACTTCTACATCCTCTGCCCCGACAACGAGACCACCCGCGCCCAGGACGAGCGCCGGATCGCGTGGGCGGCCGGCGACATCATCGAGAACCGCCCGGCGCTCTCGCGCTGGCACCCGGATCATTCCGAGGCGTTCCGGCGGGCGATGGACGGCTAGGGCCCGGGCCGGCGCGCCCCGGCGCATCCTCCGCGCGGCCCGCCCCTCAGGCCGGGATGGCGGCGGCCAGCGCCGTGCTCGGGGGCGTCTTCGGGCGCGGCATGACGCTCGCCGGGCAGGGCGGCGGATCGTCGTCGTCGTCGCGCCGCTTCGGGCGGACATACGTGTGCAGGTCCGCGAGGCGGCGCAAGCGGCGTGGCGCGGCGCGCCTCGTCCGAGCCGGGCCTGCCCGGCGGACCGCCCGGTCGAGCTCGCCCAGCGCCGCGAGGACGGCGTCGACCGAGACCGGCTCGGCCCGGCTGCCGACGAGGCACCGCATGCCGGGCGAATCCGCGAGCACGCAGGCATCCGACGCCCAGGACGCCAGGATCGCGCGCTTGTCCGCCCGCGAGAGCGCGGGGTGGGCCAGGACCTCCCGCGGGTGGCGGAACACGTCGCCGGGGGCGACGAGCGCCTGCCAGGCCTCGAACGAGGCCGGATGGGCGCCGCCGGAATCATGCGCGCCATCGGGGTTGATGGCGCCGGAACCGGGGTTCATGGCGCCGGAACGGAAAAGCTGCGTCTCCCTCATCGATGATCCTCCTTCCTGCTGCGCGATGGGATGGACACACGGGCCGGAGCCCCCGCGCGGGTCCGCAGGCCCGCGCGGCACAAGGTTCACGGCCGTCGAAATCGAGGCGCGCGCCAGGGGCTCAGGCCGCCTTGCGCCCGGTCTCGATCCGGCTCGGCGCGTCGTCCTGGCTGACCGCGTCCCGGCTCACGGCGGGCACCGTCCCGCCGATCGGGATGCGCCGCGGCTTGAGGGCCTCGGGCACCTCGCGCTTGAGGGTCACGGTGAGCAGGCCGTGCTCGAGGCTCGCGCCGACGACCGTCACGTGGTCGGCCAGCTCGAAGGTCTGGCGGAACGTGCGGGTGGCGATGCCGCGATGCAGGATCCGGCGCTCGTCCTCGGGCGCCTTCCGCCGGCCGGCGACCAGAAGGCTGGCGCCGTGCTGCGTCAGCTCGATCTCGCCGGGCGCGAAGCCGGCGACGGCCATGGTGATGCGATAGGCGTCGTCGGCCACCCGCTCGATGTCGTAGGGCGGCCAGGTCGACGACGCCTCGGCCTGCGCGGCTCGGTCCAGCATCGCGAACAGGCGGTCGAAGCCGACGGTGGATCGGTAGAGCGGTGCGAAATCAAGGGTCCTCATGACCACATCCTCCTGGGAGCAACGTGATGACAAGGGTCGCCGGATGCCTTCCGGCGCCCGTGGGCGAGCCTTCGAACGGCCTCGCGCGCAGAAAATGCGAACACCGCGATCCGGTTCCCGGCCGGCTCCGAAAAATTCTCTCGGCGTTCCGGCGTGCGATGCCGGGGGAGGGGGCCCGAACGCCGGGCCTCGCACGGGCCCGCCGACGAGCCGCGGGACGGCAGGTCGGGGTCGCCGGCATGCGCTTCCACCGATGCAACCGGTAGGTTGTAGCAGGTGACGGCATCCGTATTCGCGCGGCCGCTTCGGCGTGCGCGCAACACTTCGTCGGTAGCGCGGGCTTAACCGCTTGCCGCGTAGAGGATGAACACCGCGCCCGAGAGGAAAAACTCGGTCTTGCGCCGTCATCCCGGGGCTTTCGAATGCGTGCCGTCGTCGATCTACGCCTGATGACCAAGCTCTTGCTGGTCTTCGCCGTCATCATCGGCGCAGCCGGCCTCGCCGCGCTGGTGAGCTGGCGCGGCCTCGGCTCCGTCGAGGAGGCGCAACGGTGGCGCGATCACACCTACCGGGTCCTGGAGCAGGTCGAGGCGCTGACCACCGCCATGGTCAACCAGGAGACCGGCCTGCGCGGGTACCTGCTGAGCGCCGAGCCGAGCTTCCTCGAGCCCTACCGGGCCGGCACCAAGGCCTACGCCGATGCCCTCGCCCGGATCCGCGCGCTGGTCTCCGACAACCCGGCGCAGCTGCAGCGCCTGGGCGCGCTCGACCAGGACGCCCAGGCCTGGCACGACGGAATCGCCGAGCGCGAGATCGCGCTGATGCGCGACGAGCCGACGCGCGGCCAGGCGCGGCAGCTCGCGATCTCCGGCGCCGGCAAGGCGGCGATGGACCGGCTGCGCCTGAAGGCCGCCGAGATCGCGACGATCGAGCGGAGCCTGCTGGACGACCGGGCGCGGATCGCCGAGGCCGCCGGCGCCGGCTCGCGTCAGGCCGTCCTCGTCGGGCTCCTCGCCATGCTCGCCGCCGCCGCCATGGGCGCGCTCCTGGTGAACTGGGCGGTCTCGCGCCCGATCCGGGCGATCACCGACCTGATGGGCCGCCTCGCGCGCGGCGACACCGGCACCGAAATCCCGTTCCGGGACCGCCGCGACGAGGTCGGGGCGATCGCGGGCGCCGTCCAGGTCTTCAAGGACACCCTGATCCGCACGCAGGCGCTGGAGGCCGAGACGGCGCTCGCCCGCGCCTCGGCCGAGGAGCAGCGCAAGGCCGGCATGCGCCAGATGGCCGACGGGTTCGAGCAGGCGGTCGGCGGCATCGTCGGGCGGGTGTCGTCCTCGGCCGGCGCGCTGCAGGCCACCGCCCGGACCATGACGGCCACGGCGGCCGGGACCGCCAGCCAGTCGACGACGGTGGCCGCCGCCGCCGAGGAGGCGGCCGTCAACGTCAACACCGTGGCCGCCGCCGCCGAGGAGCTCGGCGCCTCGGTCCAGGAGATCGGCCGGCAGGTCTCGGGATCGGCCGACCTGGCGCAGCGCGCCGTCGCCGAGGCCGACGACACCGCCGCCCTGGTGCAGGACCTCAGCGCCGCGGCCGGGAAGATCGGCGACGTGATCGGCCTGATCTCCAACATCGCGAGCCAGACCAACCTGCTGGCGCTCAACGCGACGATCGAGGCGGCGCGGGCCGGGGAGGCCGGCCGCGGCTTCGCGGTGGTCGCCGTCGAGGTGAAGGAGCTCGCCGCGCAGACCGCGCGGGCCACGCAGGAGATCTCGGACCAGATCGGCCAGATCCAGGGCGCCACCGGGCAGGCCGTGCACGCGATCGGCTCGATCGCGGCGCGCATCCGCGAGATCGACCTGGTGGCGACGACGATCGCGGCCGCCGTCGAGCAGCAGGGCGCGGCCACGCAGGAGATCGTGCGCAACGTCGGGCAGGCGTCCAGCGGGACGAACGAGGTGACGAGCAACATCGCGGGCGTGGCCCGCGCGTCCGAGGATACCGGGGCGGCCGCCAGCCAGGTGCTCGCCTCCGCCTCCGAGCTGTCGCGCCAGTCCGAGCACCTGACCGCGGAGGTCGCCCGCTTCCTGGCGACGGTCCGCGCCGCCTGACCGCCCGGCTCCGCGGCGGCCCTCCGGGGCGGGGCCTCGGGGCGCGACGCCCGTGCCCGAGCGCGGCCGAGGCCGGGCCGGTGGCGCTCCGGTGGCGCGAGCGATGGCGCCTGGCGGGCAGACGACGATGTGCGCCCGTTCGGCCCGTGGCCGGTGTGGGAGGGAAGCGGGCCCCGACCTCTCGCTTTGACGCGGACGGCCCGGTGTCGCCCGAAGCGGACGCGAAACCGATCAAGCTCTACGGTTGTTTTTCGGGCTCAGGACGCCCCTGCGTCCGGCATGTCCGATCGCCCCTACGGGCCTCGGTCGCCGGGTCGTCCCGCCGCCAATCCCCGGCCGCCGCACAATCGCGCAGGATCAGCGTCTGTCGGTCCTCCGAGAAGGCGTAGAGGCAAGCCCTGTCGTCGTCATGGGTACCAGAAACCGCGAGCCGCTGTCCGTGCAGATGCCAGCGTTCGCAGTAGTCCCAGCCGTCGCCTGCATCGAACGTCAAGCCGCCGAGCATTCGACCGTGTTCGAAGCACCACGTCGAGAATGAGGTCTGCCAGCGCGAGCGTTCGGGATGCGTCGCCTTACGGGTCCAGCATCCGTAGAACAGATGCTTGAGACGATAGGACGATGCCTCCGATTTAGAGGGGAGGGCCGACGATATCAGAAGGCTCAGCCACGCAAGGATCAAAGCGGCCGACCACGCCCGGGAGTTCGAAAGGGGATGTATCACAGTGCTTCTCCCCGAACGCATAGCAAGGTCATCGCGATGGCTGCTTTCCGCCCAACCCGGCCTGACGTGCCGGGCTACCGGTCAGCGGACCGTCCGAGGTTCCGCAAAGTTCGGACGCGGACCGTCCACCCCGCCCGAGGGTCCGGCTGCCGCCCGCCGCGTTCCGCGGCGGGCCAAATCCGCGCCGCGCTGCACCCGATTCACCGAACCCCTTCCCGATCCTCGCGGCCGACGCCACATCCGGGTATGGTCGATTCGAGCGATCGGGAGGACGTGCCGTGTACACTGTGAAGGCGAACGACCATGCGGGGCGCCCCGCGACGTTCGCGTGCGGGACCGCCGACCAGGCCCTGGAGAAGACCTGGGAGCTGGCCCGGCGCGGCTTCAAGGACATCGTCGTGACCGACCCGAAGGGGCACGCCTCGAACGCGGCCGCCTTCGAGCGCTCGCTCGACCTGGCCTGAGGCGGGCGGCGGCGCGGATGGCCCATCGTCACAACGACCCGGATCACGACCACGGGCACCAGCACGGGCACGACCACGGCGCGCTGTCCCCCGTCGAGGCGCGGGTGCGAGCGCTGGAATCGATCCTGGTGCAGAAGGGCTACGTCGAGCCGGCGGCGCTCGACGCGCTGGTCGAGCGCTACGAGACCCGGGTCGGGCCCCATCTCGGGGCGCAGGTGGTGGCCCGCGCCTGGGTCGATCCGGCCTATCGCGCGCGGCTGCTGGCCGACGCCACGCCGGCGATCGCCGAGCTCGGGATCGGCGGGCGCGGCGGCGAGCACATGGTGGTGGTCGAGAACACGCCGGACGCGCACAACCTCGTCGTCTGCACCCTGTGCTCCTGCTACCCCTGGCCGGTGCTCGGCCTGCCGCCGGTCTGGTACAAGGCGCCGCCCTATCGCGCCCGCGCCGTGATCGACCCGCGCGGCGTGCTCGCCGAGTTCGGGGTGCGCCTGCCCGAGACGACGCGGATCACCGTGTGGGATTCGACCGCCGAGCTGCGCTACATGGTGCTGCCGATGCGGCCCGCCGGCACCGAGGCCTTCGACGAGCGCCGGCTCGCCGGCCTTGTCACCCGCGACGCGATGATCGGCACCGGCCTGCCGGGCGTCCCGGCATGAACGGCGGCCAGGACCTCGGCGGGATGCACGGCCTCGGCCCGGTCGCCCCCGAGCCGAACGAGCCGGTGTTCCACGCCGATTGGGAGAAGCGCGTCTTCGCGCTCGCCATGGCGATGGGCTTCACCGGTGCCTGGACCCTCGACGGCAGCCGCGCCGCCCGCGAGTCGATGCCGCCGGCCGACTACCTGCGCGCCAGCTACTACGCGATCTGGCTCGACGCCCTCGAGCGCCAGCTCGCCGCCCACGGCCTCGCGCGGCCGGAGGAGATCGCCCGCGGCGTCGCCGATCCCGATCCGGCGCCGGTGGCGCGGGTGCTCACCGCCGACATCCTGGAGCCGCGCTACCGCGCCGGCTTCCCGAGCGACCGGCCCGCGCCCGCGCCGGCGCGCTTCGCGGTCGGCGACGCGGTGACGATGCGCAACATCCACCCGCCGACCCACACCCGCCTGCCGCGCTACGTCCGGGCCAAAAGCGGCACGGTGCTGCGGGTCCACGGCGCCTTCGTCCTGCCCGACACCAACGCCTACGGGCAGGGCGAGCACCCGGACTGGCTCTACACCGTGGCCTTCCCGGCCGCCGAGCTCTGGGGCGAGGATGCCGACCCGAACGGGCGCGTCACCGTCGCGGTGTTCGAGCGCTACATCGCGGGCGGGGCCGCGTGAGCGAGCCCGTCGCCCCGTTCTCGGCACCCTGGGAGGCGCAGGTCTTCGCGATGGTGGTCGCGCTGCAGGATTCGGGGCTGTTCACCGGGGCCGAGTGGGCCGACGCGCTCGGCGCCGCGATCCGCCCGGCCGACGGCCCGGAGGCGCTGGCCGATTACGGCCGCTGGCTCGCCGCCCTGGAGACGATCCTCGCCGCCCGCGGCATCGCCGACGGCCCCGCCCTCGACGCCCGCCGCGACGCCTTCCTCCGCGCCGCGGAGGCGACCCCGCACGGCCTGCCGATCGTGCTGGAGAACGACCCGCTGTTCCGGCAATGACGCCGCAGGAGGACGACCGCGACCGTGGTGCGCTTCCGGCGCCCGCCCCGCGAGGGGAGGCCATGATCCCCACCCGCCGCACCCTCCTCGCCGGCGCCGCCTGCGCCCTGGCCGCGCCCGTCCGCGCCGCGCCCGCGCCGTTCGGGCCGCCGGGCCGGCCGTCGTGGTCGGCCGACAGCCTGCAGGCGGCGGCCGCCCGCACCGGGCTGACCTACGGCACCGAGGTGCCCGGCTTCCGCTTCGCGCGCGATCCCGCCTACCGGCAGGCGGTGGCGCGCGAGGCCGGGATGCTGGTCTGCGGCACCGAGATGAAGATGGAGGTGGTGCGGCCCGAGCCCGGCAAGACCGATTTCGCGCAAGCCGACGCCCTGGTGCGCTTCGCCCGCGGCAACGGCCAGCGCATGCGCGGGCATACGCTGGTCTGGCACGAGGCGCTGCCGCCCTGGGTGCGCCCGCTGCTGGCGCGGGCCACCGCCCCCCAGGCCGAGGACTTCCTGCGCCGCTGGATCGAGACCGTGGCCGGCCGCTACCGCGGGCAGATCGCCTCCTGGGACGTGGTCAACGAGGTGCTGTCGCAGGACGGCGGCGGCCCGGAGGGCCTGCGCGAGAGCCCGTGGCTCACCGCGCTCGGCCCCGGTTACGTCGACCTCGCCTTCCGCATCCTGCACGAGGTCGACCCGACGGCGGCCGGCTGCTGGAACGAGGACACGGTCGAGCAGGGCGTGCCGTGGATGGAGGCGCGCCGCACCCGCGTGCTCAAGCGCCTGGAGGGGATGCTGGCGCGCGGCGTGCCGATCCGCCGCTTCGGCCTGCAATCGCACATCACCAGCACGGTGCCGATCGACCAGGGCCAGCTTCGGCGCTTCCTCGCGGAGATCGGCAGGATGGGGCTCGGCATCGAGATCACCGAGTTCGACATCGACGACCGGGCGTTCCCGGCCGACATCGCCACCCGCGACCGCAAGGTCGCCGACCTCGCCAGATCCTATCTCGAGGTCGTGGCGGCCGAGCCCGCGGTGCTGACCGTGATGTCGTGGGACCTCTACGACCCCGACACGTGGCTCAACGACCACCCCTACCGCAAGCGCCCCGACGGCCTGCCCCAGCGCGCGCTGCCGCTCGATGCGCAGTTTGGGCGCAAGCCGCTCTGGCACGCGATGCGGGCGGTGTTCGCCCAGGCGCCGGACCATGCGGCGGCGCGGGCGAAGCTGCGGTAGCGCCCCTCGGGCCCAGGGGCCAGGATCTTGACGTCGCGCAGCTCGCCGTCGCGCGGCGCCTCCTCGATGCCGTGCTTCCGCGCCTTCGCGACGAGGCCTTCCATGCCCTTGCGATGCTCCGGCCAATGCTCCGGCCTGGTCTCGCCGCCCTTGGCCGGGATCGGGCTCCGCAGCACCTCGGCGTGCGTCCGGATGCCGCCGAGCGACGGCTCCGGCATCCGCTTCCGCCTGGCGTCGCTCGCCCGGCCGATCGGACAAGCATGCCCCCGTTCCGGCGACGCGTTCGACACGAAAGCGTGACGGGCGGGGCGGCCGGCATCGCCCGAAATCCGCCGGCGGGACCGTTCCCCGGGCGGCGGATCTGCTAGGCATCCTGTCTCGCCCGAGGGGCGTGCGCACGGCGGTCGCGCCGCTGGAGGCCGGGTCTTGGGCGCGATCGACGAGACAGGGGCCCGAGCCCGGGCGACCCGCGCGGCGGCCGTCCGCGCGCCCGCCGTGGCCGCGCTCTTCCTGGCCGCGCCCGCCTTGGCCGTGCTCGCCTTGGCCGTGCTCGCCTCGGCCGCGCTCGATCCGGCGCCGGCCCGCGCCGGCGACCTTTCGGCGCTGTTCGACCCCGGCACCGTGGTGTCCGTCGGCGGGTTCGCCGGCGCCGGCGGGCGCTTCCAGGGCGCGCGGGCGGCCGGGCTGTGGGGGCTGCCCTACGCTTCGTTCCGCAAGGCCGACGAGCGCCCGGACTGGTTCTCGCCCGACGACGCCCTCGACGCCGCCCTGGTGGACGAGCGCGCGGTGCAGGCCGGCGCCGTTCTCGATGTCCGCAGCGGCCGCGCGGCGCACGACGACCGCAGCCTCGCCGGGCTGCCGCGCCGCCCGGTCGCGGCCGGGCTCGGCCTGTTCGGCGCGGTCTGGCCGGTGGAGGACGTGCTGCGGCTGCGCGCCGAGGTCACGCAGGGCCTGCGCGCGCATGACGGCCTCGTGGCCAAGCTCGGCGCCGACCTCGTCGGTACCGCCGGCCGCGTCACCCTGAGCGGCGGCCCCCGCCTCGTGCTGGGGGACGCCGCCGCGATGCGGCTCGACTTCGACGTGCCGGTCGCCGCGATCGCCGACCCGCGGCTGACGCCCTACCGCGCCGCGGGCGGGCCCCGCTCCGTCGGCGCGATCGTGGCCCTGGCCTACGCCTGGTCGGAGGCGTGGCAGACGATCGGCTCGGTCCGCTACGACCGCCTCGTCGCCGCCGCCGCGGGAAGCCCGATCGTCCGGCGCCTCGGCACGCCGAACGACGTCACGGTCGGGTTCGGGGCGATCTACTCGGTCCGGATCGACCCGTGAGGCTGCAGCGCAAGCAACGGGACTTCAACGCCAAGATGTCGTTCACGAATTCGTGAATGTTGCCGGCCGAGCACGGCCGATCTTTAATCACCCTCTGCGCCGCGATGCGGGGATTATATCGGAACGTTTCTGTCTATGTCTCGCCGCAAAGAGTGGGAGGCGGACTGTGCCACGGATTCTGTTGACGGGGGCGACCGGGCTGATCGGCGGCGCGGTGCTGCACCGGGCGCTCGAGGCGGGCGACGACGCCACCTGGGTCTGCCTCGTGCGCTGCGCCGGCGTCGAGCAGGGCCGCCAGCGGATCGCGGCGCGGCTCGCCCGGTTCACCGACGCCTTCACCGCCCAGCGCCTCGCCCGCAAGGTCGAGGTCGTCCCCGGCGACTTCACCCGGGCCGACCTCGACCGCGATCCGCGCCTCGACGACTGCACCCACGTGCTGCACCTGGCCGCCGACACCTCGTGGTGGGGCGACGAGCGGGTCTACCGCACCAACCACGACGGCACCCTGGCGCTGGCGCGGCGGGCGCAGGCGATGCCGAAGCTCCGGCGGTTCCTGCACGTCGGCACCGCGATGATCTGCGGCGCCGACGCCGCGGCGATCGTCGCCGAGACCGACTACCCGGCGGCCGAGGCCCGGCACATCGTCGCCTACACCGTGTCCAAGGCCGCGACCGAGACCTCGCTGGCGGCGCGGTTCCCCGACCTGCCGATCGTCGTCGCCCGGCCCTCGATCGTCGTCGGCCATGCCAGCCTCGGCGCGGGCCCGAGCTCGAGCATCCTCTGGGTGCTGCGCGCCGCCGACGCCCTGCGCATGCTGCCCTGCGCGCCCGAGAGCCACGTCGACGTCGTCCCGGCCGACTGGGTCGCCGAGATGCTGGTCGGGCTCCTGACCAAGCCGACGCTCCGGCACGACCTCTACCACCTCTCGGCCGGCATGAGCGGCCGCACCACCTGGGCCGAGGTCATCGCCGCCTTCGAGGCGGCCGAGCCGAGCGACGGCGTGCGCGCCTTCCGGCCGTTCGACCTCGCCGCCGACCGCACCGTGCTGCGCCGGCGCTTCGCCGAGGTGTTCGGCCTCGACGGGCCGCTGAAGCAGGCGATGCTCCGCGCGGTGCGCGCCTACTACGCGTTCTGCGCCCTCGACGTGACCTTCGCCAACGACCGCCTGCTCGCCGAGGGGTTCGCGCCGGCGCCGCGGCTGCCGGCCTACCTGCCGGTGTGCCTGGCGAACGCGGCGACGATCGTCGAGCAGTTCGCCGACGACATCGAGATGTTCGCCGTGCCGCCCCCGGTGCCGGAAGACGCGGCCGGCACCGCGCTGGCGGCCAGCGCATGAGCCCCTACCTGACGCTGGCGATCGCGATCGGCGCCGAGATCTCCGCGACCCTGGCGCTGAAGGCGGCCGACGGCCTGACCCGGCCGGTCCCCACCCTGATCGTCGCGCTCGGCTACGGCACGGCCCTGTGGCTGATGTCCTCGAGCATGGACATGCTGCCGATCGGCGTCGTCTACGCGATCTGGGCCGGCGTCGGCATGGTCGGCGCCGCGCTCGGCGGCGCGCTGCTGTTCGGCGAGCCGGTGACCCTGCCGATGATCGCCGGCATCGCGGTCATCGCCTGCGGCGTGGCGATCCTGGCGAGCGCGCGGGTCGAGGCCTGAGGCCGCGCCCGGCGCTGGACCGCGCGGACGGCAACCGATAAGATGATTTGCCTAAGCGGGGTACCGAGGGATTCGGAAGCCCGGCTTGCAACGTCGGAAGGTTTCACGCGCATGATGGTCGGATCCCGCATCCTGCTCGCGGCCGCCGGTCTCCTGGCCTTCGGAGCCTTGGCCCGGGCCGACGACACGCCTGGAAAACCCCGGGACGCGGCCGGGTCCGCCGAGATCGGCGCCCAGGACCGCAAGCCGATGGAGGCCCCGCCCGGCAACGTGGCGAAGCAGGACGGGCGCACCGGCATGGCGCCCGACGTGCGCGACGTGCGGCAAGACTCGATGCCGGTGTTCAGCTTCCCCGGTGGCGCGCGCTTCTGAGCGGCCGGCGCACGGAGGGGCCGGTGTCGGCGTTCCGCGACAGGCGTCGGGTTGGCGCTCGACGGGCCCATGCTGCCCCCAACGAAGCAGAGCCAAGCCGACAGGCTGGGGACGTGCGCAATCCGCGCCGTCTGGTGATCCCAGGCGTTTGCGATCCTGCGCCGCCAAACCGCTGCAACCCGGCCTTTCACGATGGCGGCCAACGATGAAACGCCTGCCCCTCCTGCTCGTCATCGCGGCCGCACCGGCCCTGGCCGACGCCTGTGACGACGCAGCTCAACGCATCGCGACCGAGGTCGGAAACGCGTACGCGATCCGGACGGGTCCGGTCATTACCATCAAGCGCGGCCGCCGGACCTTTCACTACACGCTGGAATGCGCAGACGGGCAGCCCTCGATGGTATCGGGGGATGCGGGCTTCGGCACCGACATGGGGGAGTTCGGCCGAACGCTCGAGCGCGCGACCAGCCTCGCCCTCGACGTACCCGAAAACGTCGCGCGAAGCGCCCTGGACAAGTGCGCGCGCCTCGCTCGGCGGCACGGCATGGATGGCGCGGCGACGACGGACGACGCGCTCGCCGTGAGCTGTACCGTCGTACACGATTGGGAGACGTTCGAGATCCGTCGCCGATAGGGGGCGGTCGAAGGCCGGTCGTGGCGCGGTGTCCCGGAACGGATGTGCCCGATCCGGTCCTTCGACGGCGGATCATGGCGAACTCTGCGGGACCGCCGACCACCCCGACCCGAAGCCGTCGGACGGCCATGGAACGGCCGCATCGGGAAGCGGCGACGGCCGGCCTCGCGTCGCGACCGGCGCCCCGCCCGCGCGCAGCCTCACGCGGTCGCCAGTCGCTCCCGCTCCGTCTTCGTCTCCCGCACGGTCGAGCCCGGCACGAAGGCGTCGAAGGCGGCCCAGAAGTCGGCGCGGATCGCGTCGCGCTCGGAGAGGATCTCGTGGCGGGCGTCGGGCAGCACCAGGATGTGGCCGGCCTTGAGGCGGGCGGCGAAGCGCTCGGCCGCGGGCGTGCCGCAGACCGGGTCGGAGCCGGCGGCGAGGATCAGCGTCGGGGTCGCGATCCGCGGCGGCACGCGCGGGTCGCGCAGGCGCGCCACCGCGCGGAAGGCCTCCGCCGTCCAGGCGATGGTCGGGTCGCCGACGGCGCCCGCGCCGACCGCGAGCGCGGCGGCCGCGTTGCGGGCGTAGCGCGCCGGGTCCCGGGTCAGCCGGTTGTTGGGGTAGGGCTTCGTCGCGATCGAGACCGGGCCGCCGCCGGGCACGTAGCGGCTGCCGAGGCCGAGGCGCTGCAGCAGCCGCGTCGCGACCGAGGCGAAGGCGGGCGAGCGCACCATCCGGATCGACAGCATCGGCGCCACGGTGACGATCCGCCGGAACGGCAGCCAGCCGTCCAGCGCCCCGGTCAGCGCGACGCAGCCGCCCATCGAGTGGGCGAGGCAGACATGCGGATCGGGCATGAACGGCACCAGCACCGCGTCGCGGATCGCCAGCAGGTCGCGGCGGTAATCGTCGAAGGCGGCGACGTGGCCCTTGTGCGGGTCGTCGACCCGCCGGTCCGACGCCCCTTGCCCGCGCCAGTCGAAGGCGACGACGGCGAAGCCCCGGGCGCGCAGCTCGCGGATGGTCTCGTAGTACTTCTCGATGAACTCGGCCCGGCCCTGGAGCAGGCAGACCGTGCCCTTGCAGGTCCGCGTCGTCGCGGCCCAGCGCGCCGCCCGCAGGGTGCAGTCGTCCGCGGTGCCGACCGCCATCACCACGGCGCCGGGTGGGACCGGGTTCCCGGGCGTGTCGTGCAGGCTCAGAAGTGCGGCGTCCTGCCGCATCGTTCCCGTCATCCGGCCGGGTCTTGAACGCACCTCGCCCCCCTCCAATATCACGATCGTACCGGCCGTCAGGCGGTACGAGCCCGGTCCGGCCCACGCGGCGGACCATAGACTCAAACCTGCATGTTGCTCCACGGAGGATGTGTCCTATGCGTCAGTTCGATCTCGCTCCCCTCTACCGTTCCACCGTCGGCTTCGACCGCCTGTTCTCGGCCCTCGACCAGTTCGTGGCGTCCGACGCGGTCCCGACCTACCCGCCCTACAACATCGAGCGCACCGCCGAGAACGCCTACCGCGTGACGGTGGCCGTGGCCGGCTTCACCGAGGCCGACCTGTCGATCGAGGTGCGGGAGAATGCGCTGACCGTGAAGGCCGAGCGCAAGCCCGATCCCGAGCGTCGCGCCGAGGTGCTGCACCAGGGCATCGCCGCCCGCGGCTTCGAGCGCCGGTTCCAGCTCGCCGACTACGTCCAGGTGACGGGTGCGGCGCTGGAGAACGGCCTCCTCCACGTCGATCTCGTCCGCGAGATCCCGGAGGCGAAGAAGCCGCGCCGCATCGAGATCGCCATCGGCGGCAAGAGCCGCGCGCCGGCGATCGAGGGGGCGGCCACCGAGGTCCCGGCCGAGGTCCAGAAGGCGGCGTAAACCGCGCCGTCGCAGAGCGTGGGAGCGCCCCGGCCGCCGGCCGGGGCGTTTTTCGTCGTGGCCGGCGTCGGGGATGCTGCCGGCGGAACGGATCTCGGCGGTTTGGCGTCGGCGGGCGAGGGGCGCCGCGAGGCGCCCGTGACGTTGCCCTTCGCGCCATGATGCGTTGCATCTTCGGGATCGCCGCGCTGCCGCGCCGCCGCGCACCGGTCGTTCGGCGCGGCTGTGCTGGAAGTTAAGGGGGCAGGGGGCACGGCGCATCCGGCCCACGCGACCTGATGCCGGAACGGCTTCGTCCGACGCGACCTCGGGTGCTGGGATGTCGGCTTCCTGCTTGCGCGGGATGATCCGACCGTCTTCCCCGCGGCGCCGCCTCAATGCTCCTGGGGCTTCCCCCGCGGCTCGGCCTGGCGGCGGGCCATCTCCCGGCCGATCTGAAGCAGCAGGAGCCGGATCATCGCCCACATCGCCGGCGTGCCGCCGGCATCGATCAGGGCATGCGCTTCGAGGCAGACCTCGGCCATGCGGTCGAGCTTGTCCGTCGTCACGTTGACCCTCGCATCGATTTGAGCAAAAGTTGCGCGCAATCGATGCCACGCCCCCGTTCCCCGATAGATCGCTGGTCCGGGCCGGACAATAACATAGGTCAACCGGGCATCAAAGTATGCAAAATTCAAATATCGGCGGGGCCGGCCACAGCAACGAAGCCATGACCGCCAAGATCGCCGAGGCTCTCGACTGTCCGGTCGACGACTTCTTCGATGCCAAATCGAACCCGACCGGTGAAACGGCCGACTTGCTGTCGTTCTGGGCGGCTCTCGAAGATGCACGCGAGCGCCGGGGCGTTCTCGATTATATTCGAGCCGTCGCTGTAAAATCGACACAGTCTTGATGGAATTCGGTTGCACTTAACCTAGGTGGTTGCGGATTTTTCCGGGTCGAATAGACCCGCTTCATGCGCGATGTGCCCGAACCCGATTCCGCGGATGCCGTGATCGCCGAGTCTCAGGACGTGATCGCGCGATCGCGCGCGGCGCGGGAGGAAGCGCGGCTGCAGCGGGCGGCGGCCCGCGCCGTGGTCGAGCAGGTCCGGGCGATGATCGCCCGGTCGCGGCCGGACAGCGAAGCCGGCGCGTGGCCCGCCCGCGATCCCGCCATGCTCGATCCTGCCATGCCCGATCCGGCGAAGGGCGGGGCGGCACGCGTCAGCGGCTCAGGAGGTGCAGGCTGAACAGGCCCTCCGGGTCGAGCCAGAGGCGCTTCGGCGTCCAGCCGGCCCGCGCGGCCATCGCCTGGAACGCCTCCGGCGCATGCTTGTGCGAGATGTCGGTGCGGACGCTCTCGCCGGTCGCGAACCGGATCGCGTCCGTCCCGAAGCGCCAGGTGTCGGCACGGTGGGCGACGAGATGGGCCTCGACCCGCAGCGGATCGTGCAGGATGCGGACCGCGTGGCGGAAGGCGTCGCGGTCGATGCCGGCGCCGAGCTCCCGGTTCAGGCGCGTCAGGTAGTTCAGGTGCAAGGCCGGCATCAGGCCGTCGCAGCCGCCATAGACCCGCCGCAGCCGGTCCGCGTCCTGCGTCGGGTCGGCGCCGACCAGGAGATGGCTCGGCCCGAGCGTGTCGCGGGCCCGCGCCAGGAAGGCCTCCGCCTCGGCCGGCGCGAGGTTGCCGATGCTGGTGCCGGGGAAGAACCCGAGCACCGGCCCGCTGCCGAGGTCGACCGGAAGCCGGATCGGCGCGGCGTAGTCGGCGCCGACCGGGATCATCGCGATGCCGGGATAGTCCCGCGCCAGCGTGCCGACCGAGGTCTCGAGGTACGCGCGCGAGATGTCGATCGCCACGTAGCGGCGCGGCCGGTCGAGGCCGTCGAGCAGCGTGCGGATCTTGCGGCTCGCGCCGCTGCCGTACTCGACGATCGTCGCGCCCGCTCCGACGAGGGCGGCGAGCTCCGGCACGATCGCGGGCAGCAGCGCCATCTCGCGCCGGGTCGGATAGTAGTCGGGGCTGTCGCAGATCCGGTCGAACAGGATCGAGCCGGCCTCGTCCCACAGGTACTTGCCCGGCAGGCGCTTCGGCACCTCGGACAGGCCGGCGAGCACGTCCCGCCGGAACGCGTCCCGCTCCGCGATGTCCGCCCGCGTCATCGCGGCGCCCCGCGGGTCGCGGTGAGCACGACGAGGGCGATGCGCTCCGCCTCGGCATAGGCCGGCGCGTCGAGCTCCTCGCCGTAGGCGTCCGGGTCGAGCTCGCGATAGGTCCAGCCCAGCCCCGCGGCCTCGCAGGCGGCGGTCGCGGCCCGCCGGAACGGGTCGGCGCCGTCCACGATCGCCGAGCCGGTGAACAGCACCAGGCTGCCGCCGGGGGCGAGGCGGGTGCGGGCGGCCTCGACCACGGCGAGCGACAGGCCCTCGCCGTAGGTCCCGCCGCCGTCGCGGTAGGTCCGCCCGGCGCGGTCGAGCATGAAGGGCGGGTTCGAGACGACGAGGTCGAAGGCGCCCGCGACGTCCGCGAGGAGGTCGCTGCGGCGCGGCACCGTGCCGTGGACGCCCGCGAGCCGGCTGTTGGCGGCGGCGGCCGCGAGCGCCGCGTCGTTGATGTCGACGAGCGCGATCTCGGCGTCGGGCGCGCGCTTGGCGATGGCGATGCCGGCCGCGCCCGATCCGCAGCCGATGTCGACCGCGCGGCGGACCGGCGCGGCACGGTGCGCGAGGTGATCGACCACGGCCGCGACGAAGCGGGTGGTGTCGGGGCCGAAGAACACCACGTCGGTCGTGCTCGGCGGATAGGCGGAATGGACGAACAGCTCGCCGTCGAGGCTCGACACCCGGATCGCCGAGCGCCAGGCGTCGCCGTCCCGCACCAGCACGCCGGCCGCGTGCATCGCCGCGAAGAGGTCGGCCGGCAGCAGGTCCTCGGCGAAGGGGCGGCTCCAGCCGAACACGTCGCGCAGATTGCGGGCCCGCGCCGCCTGCGGGCGGGCGTTGACGCGGGCATGGGTGGCGGGCGTCACGGTGGTGAAGCTGTAGCCGAGGGCGCGCAGTCGCTCGACCAGGGCGATCAGGGCGGGGTTCGGGTCGGGCCGGCCGGTCATCGCGACGGCTCCGCGGCGCGGCGCCCGCGCTCATGGGCCGCCGCGAAGCCCTCCTCCGACGGCGTGCCCGGCTGGCCGGGGATCGCCGGGAGGCCCTGAAACGGCGCCGGGCGCGCCCGGTCGCGGCCGACGACGGACCGGATCGGCCCGCGCGTCGGGGCGGGCTCGGCGCCGACGCGAGGGAAGGATGGGGTCTGAAGGAAGGCGCGGAAGCGCTCGGCCAGCGGGGGGCTGGCATCGTCCGTGGGGAGATCCATGCGCACCTGTCACGATCGCTCGGGCGTGCCGCGTCGCGTCCCGCGCGGCGACCGTCCGAGGCCCGGCTGTGTGTGTCGAAGCGCGGCGGGGCGGAGCGCCCATCGGGCCCGAGCCCGCCGATCTGCCGGGGAAACCTCGGCTCGAATTCCTTGTTCCGCGACGCGGCCGACAAAAATCAAGCTTAACGCAGGTTATGGTTCGGCCCGTTGCATCGATCGACAGACTAGCCGAGGTCGACGCGAACGGCCGTCGCGCGGCGAGCCTTGCGAGGATCGTCGTGGGACGCGCCCGGCGCAGCGAATGCAGATCCCGTCCATGCCGGGCCGCGACGGCAAAGCGTCGCGGCGGGAGAAAACGCCCTTCCCCTCGGGTTTCGCTCGGGACGACGCGTCGATGTCGCGCGGGGCGGCCGGGACCGGGGGCACGATGGACGCGGCGAACCAGGTGACGAAGGCCCAGGATGCACCGCGTGGAAGCCAGGATGCACCGCGTGCACGCAAAGGCGCGCCGCGTGCGCGGGAGATCACCCCGCGCGGAATCGCGCTCGGCGCCGCGATCACGGTCGTGTTCATCGCCGCCAACGTGTACATGGGCCTGAAGACCGGGATGACGTTCTCGTCCTCGATCCCGGCGGCGATGATCTCGATGGGCTGCCTGCGGCTGCTCGGCGGCTCGAGCATCCTCGAGAACAACATCGTGCAGACGCAGGCCTCCGCCGCCGGCACGCTGTGCAACGTCATCCTGATCCTGCCCGGCCTGGTGCTGATCGGGCATTGGCACGGCTTCCCGTTCTGGCAGACCAGCGCGGTGTGCGCCCTCGGCGGCCTGCTCGGCGTCGCGTTCTCGATCCCGCTGCGGCGCGCGCTCGTCACCCGCGCGGGCCTGCCCTACCCGGAGGGCGTCGCCGCCGCCGAGGTGCTGCGCACCGGCGAGGGCGAGGCCGGCGCGAAGGGCCTGCGCGATCTCCTCGGCGCGGCCGCCGGCGCGGGCGCGATCGGGCTCGCGACCACCGGGTTCCGGCTGCTGGCCGAGGGGATGCACGGGACGCTCGCGGCGGGGAGCGCGGTGTTCCGCCTCGGCACCGGCTTCTCCCTGGCGCTCGTCGGCGTCGGCTACCTCGTCGGGATCGGCGCGTGCCTGGCGCTACTCACCGGCGTCGCGATCGCCTGGGGCATCGCCGTGCCGCTGCTGACCGCGCTCGGGCAGGGGGAGGGCGCCTCGCCGTCGGAGATGGCCGAGGCGGTGTGGTCCGGGCAGGTCCGCCTGATCGGGGCGGGCATCATCGCGGTCGGGGGCCTCTGGACCGTCGGGTCGCTCGCCCGCCCGATCCTCGGCAGCATCGCCACCGCCCTGGCCTCGGTCCGGACCAGCGGCTCGCGCCTGCCCGGCCCGGACCATCCGCGGGCCGAGCGCGACCTGCCGATCACCTGGGTCGGCGCCGCGGTGCTGGCGCTGACCCTGCCGCTGGCGTGGCTGTTCGCCGGCTTCGCATCGGGCGCCGAGCTCGGCGGCGGGCTGTACGGGCTCGTCGCGGCCGCGACCGTGTTCGCGGTGCTGTTCGGCTTCCTGATGGCCGCCACCTGCGGCTATCTGGCCGGCCTCCTCGGCTCGTCCTCGAGCCCGATCTCCGGCATCGGCATCCTCACCGCCATGGCCGCGGCGGTGCTGCTGCCGCTGCTGGTCGGCCGCTCCGCCGGACCGGAGGGCGACCGCTTCGTCATCGCGATGGCGCTGCTCGTGGCCGCGGTCATCGTCACGATGGCCTCGATCGCCAACGACAACTTGCAGGACCTGAAGACCGGCCAGCTCGTCGACGCCACGCCCTGGCGCCAGCAGGTGGTGCTGCTGATCGGCGTCGCGGTCGGCGCCGCCGTCATCGGGCCGCTGCTGTCCCTGCTCTACGAGGCCTACGGCTTTGTCGGCGCCCTGCCGCGCGAGGGCATGGAGGCGGCCAACGCCATGCCCGCCCCCCAGGCGGCGCTGACCTCGCAGATCGCCGGCGGCATCGTCCACGGCACCCTGCCGTGGACGATGGTGCTGATCGGCGCCGGGCTCGGGGCCGTGCTGGTCGCGGTCGAGGCGTGGCTGCGGCGGCGCGACCTCACCTTCCCCGCGCTCACCGTCGGCATCGGCATGTACCTGCCGCTCTCGGTTGAGATGACGATCGCGGTCGGCGGCGTCCTCGGCTGGCTCGCCGAGCGGACGATCCGGGCACGCGCCGCGGCGCAAGGGGACGATGCCGGCGCGGCGACCGAGACCGCGCGCCGCCGCGGCGTCCTCCTCGCCTCCGGATTCCTGGTCGGCGAGAGCTTCGTCGGCGTGATCCTGGCCGTCGCCGACACCCTGGCCGGGCGCAGCGCGTCCCTCGCCCTCGTCGGGCCGGGTTTCGCCCCTTACGCGACCTGGCTCGGCGCGGCCGTGTTCGGGTGCGGCCTCGCCGTGTTCTACCGGCTCACCGCGCGGGCGGACCCGGACGAAGCGGCGGCGTAGGCACGGCCGCGCCGGTACGGGCGGTGTTTTGGGAGAGCAGGTTTCCGGTGGCCGATCAGCCATTGCCCGGCAGGGCATGCGGCCCCGTTCGATCCCCGATCCCACCCGCATCCGCATCCTGAGGTGCTTGCGCGCAGCGGAAGCCTCGAAGGAGCCCTCCAGCGCGCGAGATCCCGTGAGGGCTCCTTCGAGGCCGCTCGCGCGGCGCCTCAGGATGAGGTCCGAGCCCGGAGAGGAAGCGTGACCCGCCCCGGTCGCCGCGACATCCGAAGCCCATCCGCCTCGGTCGCCGGAGCCGGCACGAAAACGTCGGCCCGCCGCCCGTATCTCGCCAGCCGCCCGCCCGGTTCGGTCCGAAACCCGACAGAACCAACCCCGGGGACCGCAGTTGCTCCCGTATGCGCCGCATCGTCCGAGCGGCGGCCGGGAGCTTCGCACCATGAAGGCCCTCGTCTGGCACGGCACCACCGACATCCGCTGCGACACGGTTCCCGATCCGACGATCGAGGACGGGCGCGACGCGATCATCAAGGTCACGAGCTGCGCGATCTGCGGCTCCGACCTGCACCTCTACGACCACTTCATGCCCGGCATGAAGGCGGGCGACATCATGGGCCACGAGACCATGGGCGAGGTGGTCGCGGTGGGGAAGGACAACACCGCGCTGAAGGTGGGCGACCGGATCGTCGTCCCGTTCACGATCACCTGCGGCCAGTGCCCGCAATGCCGGCGCGGCAACTTCTCGGTCTGCGAGCGCACCAACCGCAACAAGGCGCTCGGCGACGCCGCCTTCGGCCACACCACGGCGGGCCTGTTCGGCTACACCCACCTGACCGGCGGCTATGCCGGCGGCCAGGCCGAGTACCTGCGTGTGCCGTTCGCCGACTCGACCCACATCAAGGTGCCGGACGGCATCCCCGACGAGCGGCTGCTGTTCCTGTCCGACATCTTCCCGACGGGATGGCAGGGCGCGGTCCAGTGCGACATCCAGCCGGAGGACACGGTCGCGATCTGGGGCTGCGGGCCGGTCGGGCAGATGGCGATCCGCTCCGCGATTCTGCTCGGGGCCAAGCGCGTGATCGCCATGGACCGGGTGCCCGAGCGCCTCGCGATGGCGCGGGCCGGCGGCGCCGAGGTGCTCGACTACCATGCCGAATCGAACATCGTCGCCCGGCTCAACGACATGACCGACGGCCGCGGGCCGGAGAAGTGCATCGACGCCGTCGGGCTCGAGGCGCACGCGCTCGGCGCGGTCGACGCGGTCTACGACCGGGCCAAGCAGGCGATGATGCTGGAGACCGACCGCGCCCACGTCCTGCGCCAGATGATCATGGTCTGCCGGCCGGCCGGGATCCTCTCGGTGCCGGGCGTCTATGGCGGCCTGATCGACAAGTTCCCGATCGGCGCGTTGATGAACAAGGGGCTGACCGTCCGCACCGGGCAGACGCACGTGAAGCGCTGGACCGACGACCTGCTGCGCCGGATCGAGGAGGGGCAAATCGACCCGTCCTTCGTCATCACCCACACGGTCGGCTTGGAGGACGGCCCCGAGATGTACCGCACCTTCCGCGACAAGCAGGACGGCTGCATCAAGGTGGTGATCCGGCCATGAGCGGCGCGCGTCCCTCCCCCCCGACGCGCCCGGCGCCCGGCCGCGGCGCGCGGACCGGCCACCACGCGCTCGCGCGCGGCCTCGGCTGGTTCTCGATCGGCCTCGGGCTGCTGGAGATGGCGGCGGCGCGGGGCCTGTGCCGGACCCTCGGCCTCGAGGGCCGGGAGACGCTGGTGCGCAGCTACGGCGTGCGCGAGGTCGCGACCGGCGTCGCCATCCTGACGAGCCACGATCCGGCGCCGTGGATCCTGGGCCGCGTCGTCGGCGACGCCCTCGACCTCGCGACCCTGGCCCAGGGCTTCGAGGGCGATCGTGGGCAGAGGGCCAACCGCGTTGCCGCGACGGCGGCGGTGGCGGGCGTGACGGTGCTCGACGTCGTCTGTGCCCAGGGGCTGATCGCCGCCAAGCGCCTCTCCCGGCCCGGTGCCTTCGACTACGGCGGCCGCAGCGGCTTCCCCCGTCCGCCGCAGGCCATGCGCGGGGCGGCGGCCGACTTCGCGGTCCCGCACGATTTCCGGGCTCCCGAGGCCCTGCGGCCCTGGTCGGGCGACGCCTCCGGGTCCCGCGGCATGCCAGGAACCTTGCCGGCGGAAAATATCTGATTTGCCGGCAAATGATACGGTCGGCGAGATGCGTGGCCGATCGGATCCGCGTCGGCACGCAGGTTGTCTTCGCCCCCATCGAAAGGACGCACGGCCATGGTCCAGCAGGTTTCGGTCGACCCGGAGGCGCAGGCGGGCAAGGCCGCCGAGGACGGCACAAGGACGCTCGCCGGCGATCTCGCCTATCGCCGCCTGATGATGGTCAACGTCGTCTTCGTCGGCACGCCCGGCGCCGGGGATCGCGGCTGGGTGCTGGTCGATGCCGGCATTCCCGGCACGAAGGGCCTGATCCAGGGCGCGGCCGAGGCACGCTTCGGCCCGGGCGCCCGCCCGGCGGCCATCGTCCTCACCCACGGGCATTTCGACCATGTCGGGGTGCTGGAGGATCTGGCCGCGGAATGGGACGCGCCCGTCTACGCCCACGCGCTGGAGCGGCCCTACCTCGACGGCAGCGCCGCCTACCCGCGGCCCGATCCGAATGTCGGCGGCGGCGCGCTGGCGCTGCTGTCGCCGTTCTACCCGACGAAGCCGGTCGACGTGGCCAGCCGCCTCGTCACCCTGCCGGAGGACGGGACGGTGCCGCCGATGCCGGGCTGGCGCTGGATCCACACCCCCGGCCACAGCCCCGGCCACGTCTCGCTCTGGCGCCCGGGCGACCGGTCCTTGATCGCCGGGGACGCCTTCGTGACGACGGCGCAGGAATCGATCTACGCGGTCGCGGTCCAGGAGCTCGAGATCCACGGGCCGCCGATGTACCTGACGATCGACTGGCCCGCCGCCGCCGCCTCGGTCCGCAGCCTCGCCGCCCTGCAGCCCGAGCGCGTCGTCACCGGCCACGGCCGCGCCCTGGAAGGCGCGGAGATGCGCCGCGGCCTCGACGTCCTAGCGCGGGACTTCGAGACCGTCGCGGTGCCCCGGCACGGCCGCTACGTCGACCACCCGGCGACCGCCGGCGACGGATCGGCCTATCGCGCGCCGTAAGCCGGCCGCTCAGGCGGCGGCCCGCGCGGCGGGACCGGCGAGGGCGGCGGCGGCGTCGCGGTAGGCGTGCAGCGGACGGCCCAGGATCGCGGTCAGCCGCTCGCGGTCGCCGGCCTCCGGGATCATGCCGTCGCCGACGAAGCGCTCGGCCATCAGGCGCATCTCGTAGGCCATCCACCGCGGCATGGTGCCGGCCATGGCCTGCTCGAACCCGCTCGGATCGTCGCCGCCGTAGGCGACCGGGCGGCCGAGCACCGCGCTCCAGATCGCGGCGAGGCCCGCGCCGGTGAGCGTGTCCGGCCCGACGAGGTTGATGGTCTCGACCGGCAGCGGGCCCGGCGCCGCGTCGCGGCGGATCAGCGCGATCGCGGCGATCTCGGCGATGTCGCGCGCGTCGACCATGGCGACGCCCTTGCCGCCGATCGGCATCGGGTAGACCGCGTGGTCCACGATCACGTCCCGGATCATCGCCTCGTTGTCGATGAAGTAGGTCGGGCGCAGGATCGTGGCGCCGAAGCCCATCTGCCGCAGCATGCGCTCGGCCCCGAACTTCACCGCGAAGTGCGGCACCTCGACGGCGCGGTCGGCCCCGAACACCGACAGGTAGACGACCCGCTCGACGCCGGCCTCGCGCGCGAGGTTGAGGGTGACGATCGCCTGGGTGAACTCGTCGCCGGTCACCGCATTCAGCAGGAACAGCGTGCGCACGCCGGCGAAGGTCCGGCGCAGCGCGTCGATGTCGAGGAGGTCGCCCGTCGCGACCTCGACCCCGGCGGGGAATTCGGCCTTGGCGGGATCGCGGGTCAGCACCCGCACCCGGGTCAGCTCGGATCTCGGCTTACGCAGGCATGTGCGATTTGTTGGAATTGTTGGCATCGGTCTTGCCAAGCCCTGCTCGTCCCCGGCACCGGATCGCGGCCGGCGCGGAAACGGAGCGGCTTATCATGAACTACCACAGCATCAGCCGGCGCGGCGCCCTCCGGATCGGTGCGTTGGCTGCGGGCACCGTGGCGATGCCGTTCTTCGCTCGCAACGGCTTGGCCGCCGAGCCGATCAAGCTCGGGAGCCTGCTCGACGGCACCGGCGCGCTCGGCTTGGAAGGCAGGCGCATGATCGAGACGACCGAATACGCGGTCGATCTGATCAACAAGACCGGCGGTCTGCTTGGGCGCCCCGTGAAGATCATCGCCTACGACACCCAGTCGAACATGCAGCTCTACACGCAATATGCGCAGCAGTTGGCGCTGAAGGAGAAGGTCGACGTCATCCAGGGCGGGATCACCTCGGCCTCGCGGGAGGCGATCCGGCCGATCTTCGGACGCTCCAAGACCCTCTACTTCTACAACACCCAGTACGAGGGCGGCGTCTGCGACCGCAACGTGTTCTGCACCGGCTCGACCCCGGCCCAGACGGTCAACCACACGGTCGACTACGCGCTGAAGAACTGGGGTAAGAAAGCCTACATCGTCGCCGCCGACTACAATTACGGCCACATCACCGCGAACTGGATGACGAAGTTCATGAAGGACGGCGGCGGCTCGGTCGCCGGCACCGACTTCTTCCCCCTCGACGTGACGAACTTCTCCTCCGCCATCAGCCGCATCCAGCAGGCGCAGCCGGAGCTGGTGCTCTCGGCGCTGGTCGGCGCCAACCATTCCGGCTTCTACCGCCAGTGGGACGCCGCCGGCATGAAGGGCAAGATTCCGATGGGCGCCAGCGTGTTCGGTCTCGGCGACGAGCTGACCACCATGGACACTTCTACCACCAACGGCATCGTCACCTGCTACGGCTGGTACAACAACCTGCCGGCGCAGAAGAGCATCGACTTCGTGAAGGGGATGCAGGCCAAGTTCGGCGCTGAGCTCACCGATCTCGGCGAGCTCGACACCGCCACCTACGACGGCATCATGCTCTGGGCGGAAGGGGTGAAGAAGGCCGGCTCGGTGGAGCGCGACGCGGTCGTCGCTGCGCTGGAATCGGGCATTTCCTACGAAGGCCCCACAGGCAAGGTGACGATGGATGGGGCGACCCACCACACCATCCGCAACACCTACCTCGCGCGTCCCAAGGACAAGGCCTGGGAGCTGCTCGCCACCTTCCCCGACCAGTTCCCGTCGGACACAGGCGGCGCCTGCGACCTCCTGAAGAACCCCAAGACCAACAAGCAGTTCACCCCCGACCTCAAGGGCTGACCCGGCATGGATCTCGTCGGGCTCCTCGGGTTCAACGTTCTGACCGGTATCGCCACGCTGGCGCTGATCACGCTCGGTCTCGGCGTAATCTACGGGATGATGCGGATCATCAACCTCGCCCACGGCGAGTTCATGATGCTCGGCGCCTACACCGCGGTCGTGGCGGTCGATGCCGGCATCAACGTCTGGGTGGCGATGCTCGTGCTGCCGCCGCTGGTCGTCGGCCTGATCGGCCTCGTGATCGAGCGCACCGTAATCCGCTTCCTGTACGGGCGGATGATGGACACGATGCTCGCCACCTGGGGCATCAGCCTCGGGCTAATCGGCCTCGTGACCACGCTCTACGGCAACGTCGTGCGCGGGGTCTCGACGCCGGTCGGCAGCTTCGAGATCGGGCGGTATGGCGCGAGCCTCTACAGCCTCGTGATCATCGCGGTCGCGCTTGCCGCGCTCGGCGGCATGCTGGCGCTGCTTCGGCTGACCCGCTTCGGGCTGATCCTGCGCGCGACCATGCAGAACCCGAAGATGGCCGCCGCACTCGGCGTCTCGCCGGACCAGATCTACATGGCGACCTTCGCGCTCGGCGCAGGCCTCGCCGGGCTCGCCGGCGGCGTCCTCGCGCCGATCTCCGGCGTCTCGCCGGCGATGGGCGCCGCCTACATCGCTCGCGCCTTCATCACCGTGCTCGGCGGCGGTCCGGCGATCATCACCGGCACGGGGCTGGCTTCCGGCCTGTTCGGCACGATCAACGAACTCGTCGCCTTCCGGACCACGCCGGTCATCGGCGACGTGGTGCTGCTGCTGGCCGCGATCCTGCTGATCCGCGTGCTGCCGCAGGGCATCACTGGCCGCTTCCTGAGGCGCAGCCTATGAACCCCATGGTCTCCCGCTCCGGACGGTTCGCGAGCGCCGCCGGCTTCCTCACGGTTCTGGTCTGCGGCCTCGCCCTGCTCGTCGGCGCGCCGCACCTCACCGACAGCTTCGGCCTCGTACAGATGACGGGGTTCGCCGCGCTCGCGATGTTCGCGCTGAGCCAGGGCTTCGTCTGGGGCTACGGCGGCATCATGTCGTTCGGGCAGGCGGCGTTTTTAGGCCTGGGCGGCTACGCTTATGCCGTCTCGGTGATCAATCTCGGCGACAGCACGCTGCCGATCCTGATCGCCATCGCGGTGCCCATGCTGTTTGCGGCCGCCCTCGGCTACTTCATGTTCTTCGGGCGGATCAGCGACGCTTATGTCGGCGTCATCACGCTCACCGTCTCGGTGATCCTGTTCCAGCTGTTCAACGCCACCTCGGGCAGCCAGTACCGCATCGGCCAGGCGGAGCTCGGAGGCTTCAACGGTATCCCGGCGGTCCCGGTGATCAATCCGATCGGAGATCCCGGCGATCCGCTCGACATCGAGGGCCTGTGGGGCGTGGCGATGGGCGCGCTGATCGGCGTCTACGTGCTGCTGCGCGCCATCCTAGCGAGCCGCTTCGGCCGCGTGGTCGTCGCGATCCGCGAAAACGAGACCCGCGCGCAGCTGATCGGGTACGACCCGCGCCTCTACAAGCTCCTCGCCTTCACGATCTCAGCCGGGATCGCGGGGCTCGCCGGCTGCCTTTACGCCAACTGGGGCGGCTTCATCAGTCCGACGATGTTCGGCCTGTCGATGTCGGCGCAGGTGATCATCTTCGTCCTCGTCGGGGGTCTCGGCACCCTGATCGGTCCGATGCTCGGGGCGGTGCTGATCCAGGCGCTGATCATCACCGCGGGCGGACAGTCGATGCTCGATCCCAATCTCGGCCTTGGGATCGTGCTCGTCGGCTTCGTGCTGCTGGTGCCCGAGGGCCTCGTGCCGGTGGCGCGCCGCTTCGTGCAGCGCGCGACCGGGCTTGTCACCGCGAGCGCCGCGCCGCCGGCCGCCGAGCCGCCGACCCCCAAGCCGGCGCTTGCCGAAGGGACCGGCCGATGACGGGAGGCCCGAAGCCCGATCGCCCGCTGGTGCGGGCCGAGGGCGCGACCATGCGTTTCGGCGGCGTCACCGCGGTGAACGCCGTCGACTTCACCCTCAACGAGGTCGAGCTGCGCTGCCTGATCGGGCCGAACGGCGCGGGAAAGAGCACGTTCTTCAAGATGCTCACCGGACAGCTGACGCCGAGCGCCGGCCGCATCCGCTTCCGCGACACCGACATCACCGCCGCGCATCCGCACGCGATCGCCCGGCTCGGGGTCGGCATCAAGACGCAGGTGCCCAACGTCTTCAACGGCCTGTCGGTGCACGAGAACGTCTTCATCGCCGGCTGCCGGCGCAAGTCGCTCGCCCGCACCAGGCGGATCGTCGACGAGACGCTGGAACGCCTCCGGCTGACTGACATCGCCGGACGCCTCGTGGGCCAGCTTGCCCACGGCCAGCGGCAATGGGTCGAGATCGCCACCGTGCTGGCGCAGGAGCCGGAACTGATCCTGCTCGACGAGCCAGCCGCCGGCATGACCCACGAGGAGGTCCACCGGACCGCCGACCTGATCCGCGAGATCAACCGGACGCATGCGGTCATCGTGGTCGAGCACGACATGCCGTTCATCCGGATGATCGCCAAGACCGTGACGGTGTTCAACCAGGGGAAGATCCTGATGGAGGACGAGGTCGGGCGCGTGCTCGCCGACCAGCGGGTTCGCGACGTCTATCTGGGCAAGCAGGCGGCATGAACGGTCCTCACCCGATCCCGAAGGCTCCGCTCCTCTCCGTCGCGGGGCTGCATGCCGGCTACGGCCGCATCCCGATCCTCGGCGGCATCACGATGTCGGTCGCGGACGGCGAGGTGGTCGGTATCCTCGGCCACAACGGCATGGGCAAGACCACGCTGCTGCGCACGCTGATGGGCTACCTGCCGGCCACCGCCGGAAGCGTTCGCTTCGGCGGGCACGAGATTACCAGGGCCTCGCCCACCGCGCGGGCGCGGGCCGGGATCGGCTACGTCCCGCAGGGGCGGGAAATCTTTCCCGCCTTGAGCGTGCGCGAGAACCTGCGCATGGGCTGCCTGCTGGCGAACACGCCCGAGGACGCCACCATCGCTGCGATCCTCGACGTGTTCCCGCGGTTGAAGGTCTATCTCGACCGGCCCGGCGGCGCGCTCTCGGGCGGCGAACAGCAATTGCTGGCGCTCGCCCGCTGCCTCTGCGCGAGCCCGAAGATCATCCTCCTCGACGAGCCGACCGAGGGCATCCAGCCCTCGATCATCGAGGAGATCATCGAGACGCTCCAGGGCATCACCCGTGCCCGCGGGCTGACCGTGCTGCTGGTGGAACAGAACCTGTCCTTCATCTCAGGCCTCTCCGACCGGGTGCTCATCCTTCAGAAGGGGATGATCACCCGCGAGGTGCCGCCCGAGGTCGCCCGCGACCGAGCGATGATCGACGAATTCGTCGGCATGGCCTGATCGAGGCCCGAAACCGACACCGAAAGAGGGCAACGATGGATTCGGCACAGATGATTCCGGAGATCGAGATCGTCGAGATGACCGTGGCGGACGCCGCCGACGCGTTTGCGAGGGGCGTCACGTCGGAGGTGCTGACGCAGGCCTTCCTCGACCGGATCGCGGTGCACAATCCGCATTACAATGCGCTCATCGTTATGAACCCGGAGGCCCTGTCCGACGCCCGCGCCAGCGATGCCCGCCGCATCGCGGGCACGACGCTCGGGCCGCTCGACGGCATACCGGTGGTGATCAAGGACCCGATGGACATGGCGGGCTTGCCCACCACCGCGGGCTGGCACTTCCTGAGCGCAAAGGCCGGCGGCGTCGATCTGATCCCCGAGACCGATTCCCCGGTCGTGGCGCGGATGCGGGCGGCCGGCTGCGTCATGCTCGGCAAAACCAACGTCCCGGTGCTGAGTGCTACGGGCAGCCATGCCAACGACAGCTGGGCCGGTCCGACCCTGAACTCGGCTGCCCCGAACAGTCTGCCCGGCGGCAGCAGCGCCGGCACGGCCACCGCCGTCGGCGCCAGCTTCGCGGTGCTGGGGCTCGCCGAGGAGACCGGCGGCTCGATCCAGAACCCGGCCTCGGCGCAGGGGCTGGTTGGCATCAAGCCGACTTTCGCGCTGGTCCCCAATGCCGGTGTCGTGCCGCTGGCGGGCTCGACCCGCGATGTGGTCGGCCCGATCGCCCGCTGCGTGCGCGACGCCGCACTGACGCTCGACGTGCTCGCCGGCTACACCCCCGCCGACCCGAAGACGGTGGCCGGCATCGGCCGCCGGCCGAAGGGCGGTTACACGAGCAAACTCTCCACCGACGCGCTCAGGTCCAAGCGCCTCGGCCTGTTCGGGCCTGGCTGGCGCGACCTGCCGCTCTCGGACGAGGCGACCGCGCTCTACGCGCGGGCGCAAGGCGAGATCGCGGCCTGCGGCGCGACGCTCATCGCCGACCCCTTCGCCGGCTCGGGCTTCGCCGACCTCGGCGAGCCGACACCGGGGCTCAACCATTTCGACGCCCGTGGCATGGAATCGGTCGCCTACGACCTGCAACTCTACCTGACGCGGCTCGGACCCAGCGCGGCGCTCCGCGACGTCGACGCTTTCGCCGAGGCGACGAAGGCAGAGGACGCCTTCGCGCCGGGTGGCGTGCTTCACTACCTGCACGCGATCCGCGCCTTCGCGCCCATCCTCGCCGACCCGTCCGCCCCGCCGGACCTCTCGAGTTTTCTCACCGTGCGCGAGGCCTACCTCGCCATCTTCGAGCGCGTCATGGATGAGCACGGCCTCGACGGCCTCGTCTTCCCGCAGATGCGCGATGAACTCCCACCGCTCCACGGCGGCCGCGCGATCAACGAGACCACCGTCTGCGAGATCAACATCGCCGGGCTCCCCGGCGTCACGGTCCCCGCGGGCTTCTACGCGTCGGACGCGCCGTTCAACCTGATCTTCGTCGGGCGGATGTGGAGCGAGGCCGACCTCCTCGGCTATGCCTACGCCTATGAGGCGGCGACACACCATCGCCTGGCTCCGACTCTGGAAGCGGCTGGCTGACGGGTTCGCCCCGCATCGGACGGCGAATCGGAGATGAGGCGCTCGGATGCTGACGGACCATCGCCATCAGGAGATCCTGTCGCGCCTCCACGGCACCGGCCGCGTCGGGGTCGCGGAGGCGGCCGCCTTCCTGAAGGTGTCCGAGGAGACCATCCGGCGCGACCTCAAGCTGATGGAGACGCGTGGGCTGCTCCGGCGCATCCACGGCGGCGCCGTGGCGCCGCGCCTCGACCAGGACCGGCCGCTTATCGAGCGCGGCAAGACCAACCCGCGCGAGAAGGCGCGGGTCGCCGCGATCGCCGAGGGGCTGGTGCACGACGGCATGTCGATCTTCATCGACACCGGCACGACGACGCTGGCGCTGGCGCGGCGGCTGATCCAGCGCAATCTCACGCTGACCACGAACTCGATCGACGTCGCCCTGCTGCTCGGTGGCGGGCCGTCGCGGGTCAACCTGACGCCGGGCACGCTCCGCCCCAAGGACAACGCGCTCGTTGGTTACGAGACGGTCGCCTACGCCCGGCGCTACTTCTTCGACATCGTCTTCATGGGCATCTCGGCCTGCGACCTCGACCGCGGTTGGATGGACTACGAGGAGCACGAGTCGGTGCTGCGGCGGACGCTGCGGGGACAGGCCCGGCGCTCGGTGATCCTGGCCGATTCCCACAAGTTCGGGCTGCAGGCCAACCTCTGCACCTTCGACCTGTCCGACCCGCTTAGCGTGGTCACCGACCGCGCGCCGCCCGCCGCCTTCCTGGATCGCTTCACGCGTCATGACATCGATCTTATCGCCGGTTGATCCCGGCCTGCACGACCTGTTCGACCGCTTCTCGGCGTGCGGCGCCACCGCGGGCGGCGGCGTTCACCGGCTCTGCGGCAGCGCGGAAGACGGTGAGGCGCGCGACGTGTTCGCGGCGATCGTCCGCGATCTCGGGGGCGCGATGCGCACCGATGCGGTCGGGAACCAGTTCGGGCTGTTTGCGCTCGCTGGCCGACCCGACGCCCCGCTGGTGATGCTGGGCTCGCACCTCGACAGCCAACCCCAGGGTGGTCGTTTCGATGGCGCGCTCGGCGTGGCGATCGCCCTGCGGGTGGCCGCCACCCTCCTGCGGGCCGAGGCGGCAGGCGCCACGTCCGATGCCGATCTCTGCGTCGCGAACTGGACCAACGAGGAGGGTGCCCGCTTCCGGCCGAGCCTGCTCGGCAGCGGCAGCTATGTCGGCCATCACCGTCCCGAGGACGCGCTGGCGATCCGCGACGACGACGGCGTGACGCTGGGCGAAGCCCTGAGGGCGATCGGCCATCGCGGCATCGATCCGGCACCTCCGCTCCCGGCCTGCTACCTCGAACTCCATGTTGAGCAGGGCAGGGTGCTCACCGAGGCCGGCGCGACCATCGGCATCGTCGCCCGCAATTGGGGGGCGATTAAGATCGACGCGGTCTTCACCGGCGCGCAGGCCCATACCGGGCCGTGCCCGATGCCGTTGCGTCGCGACGCCCTGCTGGCGGGGGCCTACGCCATCGCAGAGGTACGCGCCATCGCCGATCGTTGGCCGGGCCGCGTGCACACGTCGGTCAGCCGCATCCGGGTCGCGCCGAACTCCGCCAACGTCGTCCCGTCCCGCGTCGAACTCTCGGTGGAGATCCGTTCCGCCGACGATGCCATCCTCAACCAAGCCGGTGCGCTCGCGGACGAGGCGCTCCGCGCGGCGGCCGAGCGCGCCCGCACCGACCTCGCGATCCTCGCCCGCGTCGAGCGCCCGATCCGCCCGCTCCCCGGAGCGATGCGCGATCTCATGGCCCTCGCCGCCGAAGAGACCGGGCACCGGGCGATCCCGATGGACACGGTGGCCGGTCACGATGCCCTCAGCCTGCTCGGCGCCTGCCCGATCGGCCTCGTCTTCGTGCCCAGCGTCGATGGCATCGCCCACGACGCCGCCGAGATGACCCTGGATTCCGACATGCAGGCCGGTCTTGCCGTGATGCTGCGCGCGACCGAGCGCCTCTGCCGCGCCGGCGGATCGCCCGAGCGTGCGATCCGGGGCGATGCGCGATGAAGGCGGTCGGACATCCCGAGACGCCGTTCGAGCATCGCGTCGAGGCGTCGCTTGCCCGCATCCCCGAATGGCGGGGCCGGCCGCTCCGCTACGCGCTGGCCGCCGCGCCCGTGGCCTCACCGAGCCACCGTGCGACGGCCTCGGATTGCGTACTGGTCGCCGTTGAGGGCGAGGCGGACGTCTTCCTCAAGATTCGCCACGCCGACATGGCCGACGATGTCACCGCGGTCGCGGTGCGGGCGGCCGAGCGCGCCGGCGCCTTGGGCCTCGGACCGGCCGTGCGGATCGTCGGGGAGGGCATCCTCGGCCTGGACTTGCTCCCCGATCCCTGGCGCTACGCCCGCGTCGGCGACCTGCAAGATGCGGACACGTTGGCCTCGGTGCTGGCGGCGCTGCGCCGGCTTCAGGGGGAGGCTCCCTTCGGCCATCGCTTCTGCCCCTTCGCCCGGATCGCGGCATTGGCCCGCGAGGCGGAGGCCGTCGGCGCGCCGCTTCCAGATGGGACCGGAGAGCTGATCGCGGCGAGCGGTCTCATCGGCGAGGCAATGCAGGCATCCGGCATCGGCCTCGCACCCTGCCGCAACGACGGCGTCGCCTCCAACATCATGCTTGCCGGCGCGGATATCCACCTCGTCGACTTCGACCTCGCGGGCGATGCCGATCCCTGGTTCGAGGTCGGCGCGCTGATCAACGAGGTCTGCCGCTTCGAGGACGGCCGCCGCGCGGCGATCGAGGCCTATGCCGGCACCTGCGACCCGCGCCTGTTCGCCCGCTGCCGACTCTATGGCGCCGTCGACGACGTGATGTGGGGTCTGTGGGGCATCGTGCGCGCGGTGACAGCCCCACGCGGCGGCATCGAGTTCTTCAAGTACGGCCAGTGGCGGCTGTTTCACGCCCGCACGACGACCGGGGCCCGGGATTTCGAAGCTTGGCTCCGCGGGCTCTAACACGACGCCACGAGGGGAGGACGACGATGTGGAAGGCCCTGGGCGACGGGCTGAGCGCGGCCGAGCGCGATCTCGAGGCGATCCTCGCGCGTGTACCGCGCTGGCAAGGCGCCGCACTTCGCTATCGCCCGGTCTCCGGCGGGATCAGCAATGCGAACTGGCAGGTCTCGTCCGGCGCCGCGCAGGACTTCTTCGTGAAGGTGCCGGGGCGCGGGACCGAGATGTTCATCACCCGAACGGTGGCCGTCGAGGCGAGCCGGAAGGCCCATGCGAGCGGCGTCGGCGCCGAGGTGGTCGACTTCCTGCCCGACCCCGGCGTCGAGATCTTCGCCTTCCTCGAGGGCTTTCGCGCCACCTCGAACCTCGACTTCCTGCGGCCGGCCGTCCGCGGAAACACGGTGCGGGCGCTGAAGACCTTCAACGATTCCGGCCCCTTGAGCCTGACCAAGACCGTGTTCGATATGATCGACGAACACGTCGCGCAGGTCGCCGAGGTCGGTGGGCGCCAGCCCGAGGACGCCCCGTTCCTGATGCGGCGCTACGGCGAGGCGAAGGCGGCGCTTCTGGCGTCCGGCCTCGACCTCGTGCCGTGCATGAATGACACGCTCGCCGGCAACTTCCTCATCGACCAGCATGACCAGGTCATGCTGGTCGACTTCGAATACGCCTCGAACAACGAGCGCGCTTACGAACTCGCCCTGTGGTTCGACGAGATGGCGTTCTCGGACGGCGTCGAGCGCGAGATGATTGAAGTCTATTTCGGGCGCTGGGACCCGGTGATCGCCACGCGTATCCAGGTGCTGAAGGCGCTGGCCGACCTGAAGTGGTCGACCTGGGCGATGATCCAGGAAACGGTCTCGCTGCTCGATTTCGACTTCTACAAGTACGGCACTTGGAAGCTTATGCGCGCCCGCACCCTGTTCCACCATCCGGACTGGCTGCGCTGGCTGAAGCGTCTGTGATCGGCGCCCCGCACGGGGACTGGCGCCGTGCGGGGCGCCGGCGCAGTGGCCCCGTGGAGGTCCCGCTCAACCCTTGGCCGGCAAGGCACTCTTCGGCATCAGCATGTGCACGCCCTTGTTGCCGTCGACAGTCTGGGTGATGCGCAGGTTCCCGGCGAGCGAGCACAGCATGTAGGCCTGGTTGCGGGTCAGCCCGGTGCGGGCGCAGACGTGGCGCACCATCTCGCGCACCGTCTGCCGCATCGCCTCGTCGAGGCTCTCGTGCAGGCCGATCGTCATCAGCTCGGCGAACGGCCACTCGTAGCCGAGGTCCTTGCGGACGGTGAGTCGGAAGGTGCCGGTAAGCCCGGTCTCCAAGGCCGTGATGCAGACCTCGCCGTCATCGTACCCCGGCGGGTAGGCAGAGACGCCCTCGAAGCCCTCGTCCCGAGGCTCTCGGAGGGATGTCGACCGGGACCGCGCTCGCTTGGGCCAAGGGCGCAAGGGCACAAGCGCGGATTGCCCTACGGTTCAGAGAACCTGCGAGAGGAAGCGGCGGGTGCGCTCGTCCTGGGCGGACGCGAAGAACGTCGCCGGCGGCCCGTGCTCGACGATCACGCCACGGTCGGTGAAGTAGATGTGGTCCGCGACATCGCGCGCGAAGTTCATCTCGTGGGTCACGAGCAGGCAGGTCATGCCCTCCTCGGCCAGTTCGCGGATGGTGACCAGCACCTCCTTGACGGTCTCGGGATCGAGCGCGGCGGTGACCTCGTCGAACAGCATCACGTCGGGCCGCATCGCGAGCGACCGGGCGATCGCCACTCGCTGCTGCTGACCGCCCGAAAGTTCGCCCGGGTAGGCGTCCTCCTTGCCGGCGAGCCGGACCTTGGCCAGCAGCGCGCGGGCCCGGACTTCGACCTCGCGCTGGTCTTGGCCGAGGACGTGGATGGGGGCCATCATCACGTTGGCCAGCGCGGTCTTGTGGGGAAACAGGTTGTACTGCTGAAACACCATCCCGACCTTGCGGCGCAGGGCGAGCTTGTCGAGCTTCGGATCGGCGACCTCGATCCCCGCGACGCGGATCGTGCCCGCCGTCACGGGCACGAGCGCGTTAATGCACCGGATCAGCGTCGACTTGCCCGAACCCGACGGGCCGATGATGCAGACGACCTCGCCCTTGCGGACGTCGAAGCTGATTCCCTTCAGGACCTCGAACGTCCCGAACGCCTTGTGGACGTCCATCACCTGCACGATCGGCTGATCGGGCGTCCAGGTCGAAGGCGGGATACCGGCCATGGTCACTCGAGATCGGGTTCAGCGGGTTTCGAAGCGGCGTTCGAGGCGGGCGGTCAGCCGATCGATCGGATAGCAGTAGAGGAAGAAGCAGAGCAGGGCGAAGCCGTAGAGCGGCGCGAACAGCTCGGGCCTTCCCCCCTCGGCCGCATGCACCTGCGCGGTGAGCGTCAGCATTTCGGTGACGCCGACGATCGAGGCCTGCACGGTGGCCATCGCGATCAGGGCGTAGACGTTCATCCAGGGCGGCAGCATGCGCTTGGCGCATTGCGGCAGGATGATGCGCCACAGGATCTGCCGGCGGGTGAAGGCCAGGGACTCGGCGGCCTCCCACTGCGTCGTCGGCACGGAGCGCACCGCCCCGCGGACGATCTCCGCGACGTTGGCCATCACCGGCAGGCTGAACCCGAACGTCGCCTTGATCCAGTCCGGCAGCGGCACGCGCATGCCGAACACCGTGACCTGGAAGGGCACCAGGAACATGACGAAGAACAGCAGCACCAGCCACGGCACGTTGCGGAAGACCTGCGTCACCGTCCAGGCGGCGCGTGACAGGATCCGCCCCTCGGCGAGCATGGCGATGCCGAGCCCCGTACCGGCCACCGTCCCGAGCAACATTGCCATGAGCGAGATCGCGACGTTGAAGGCGAAGCCCGTGAGCAGCAGGGGCGCCCAACGGATGACCACCTCCAACGGAGAAGATACGGCGCCGCCCCCCTGCGCCCAGGCCGGGAGCACGACGGCGGCCAGGCCGCATAGCAGCCAGCCGTGGACCGGGCGCAGCCGGACCGCCGGGCCGTTGCGAGACAACGCAAAGGGCAGGAGGACCGCCAGATCGCCCGGCCGACCCGCGTCGCGCGCGGGCAGGGCGTCCTCGTGTAGGCCGCTCATCGGCCGTATCCCGGAATGCGCAGAGCCCGCTCCCAGCGGTGCATGATCCATACGAGCGCGCCGACGAGGACGGCGTAGGTCGCGAGCAGCACGAGCATCATCTCCAGCACGTTCTGTGACTCGGACCAGATCTGCTTGACGGCGTAGAGCGTCTCCGGGACCGCGATGGCATATGCCAGGGTCGTCGTCTTGAGGAGGTTGATCAGGTTGTTGTTCAGGGCCGGCAGGCAGACCCGGAGCGCCAGCGGCAGGACGACGTGACGGTAGGCCTTCAGCCGGGTGTAGCCGAGGGCCTCGGCGGCCTCGACGGTGGTCTTCGGCACCGCCTCGATGCCGGAGCGGAAGATCTCGACGTTGAACGCTCCGGCAAACAGCGACAGCGAGACGATCGCCCACTGCACGTTGTCGAGGATGGGCGCACGCAGCCCGTCCGCGGTCTGCGCCGCAGGCAGAAGCGTGCCGATGCCGAAGTAGAAGAAGAAGATTTGCACCAGCGGCGGCGTGTTGCGGAAGAGGACGACGAAGCCGTTGACGAGCCCGCGCAGCAGGCGGGACGGGCTGCTCTGGAGGAGTGCGCCGACCGCGCCGATCGCGAGGCTCGCCAGGATCGTGGTGACCCCGAGCATGAGCGTCGTCCGCAGGCCCCCGACGTAGCGATGCCAGTCGTAGGGGTCGTAGAAGATCGTGAAGTTGAGGCCCGTGGTCTCGTAGAGATGCTGGAACCAGGCCTGAATCGCGTCGATCATCGCGGCCGCCGCGGCCGGGCTTGCTGAGGGTGGAGCATCAGTTGGTCGCGTTCTTGTACTTCTCGTGCATCGCCTTCGAGTAGCTGGTCGGCTCGATGCCCCACTTCTTCTCTTCGTCGATGATGAGGCCGGACTTCATCCAGTCCTTGGTGGTCGCCTCCATCATCGTCTGGAGCGAGGTGTTGCCGGGGGCGACGGCCATCATCCACGGCGCATCCAGAATGCCCGTCAAGGGGAGGGCGTAGGCCGCCTTCCAGTCTTCGTCGAGGAGCTTACCCTGCAGCATGCTCTGGTCGTAGAGGTAGCCGAGGCAGTTGCCCTGCTTGAGCGCGAAGAGCGGCTTCTCGGAGCCGTCGAAGGCGACGATCTCCGCGCCGTAAGTGCGCGCCACGTCCTTGTTGTACCAGGCACCGGAGGTCGCGCAGAGCGGCTTGCCCTTCAGCTGCGCCCAATCCGTAATGCCTGCAGTCTTGGGCAGCATCACGTTGACGAAGTCCGAGTAGTATTGCGGGTCGATGGCCTGGATCACGCGGCGGCGTTCCGGCTTGTCGGAAAGCGTGGCGATCAGCAGGTCGACCTTGCCCTGCTGCAGGAACTCGATCCGATTGGCCGAGACCACCGGCACCAGTTCGAGCTTCACCCCGAGGCGCTTGGCGACGTCGGCGGCCAGGTCCGGCTCGAGTCCGATGATCGCGCCGCTCGGATCGCGGAAGCCGAAGGGCTTGTAGTCGGCCTTGACGCCGACAATCAGCGTCCCGCGCTGCTTGATCGCTTCGATCCCATCGGCGGCGGCGGCTCCGCCGAGGGGCACGAAGACCGAGGTGGCGGCCAGCGCGCCGGCAGTCATGAGGGCGCGGATCGTCTGTTGCATCGGATCGGTCCTGGTCAGGCGGTGTGGTTTCGCGTCAAGCAATCGACGAGCCATCGTCAGGCCTATCATTGGAATCGCGCGAGCGCGAAGGGCGCGAGATCAATCGGGCTACCGCCGCCGGTCATTTCCTCGGCCACGGCCTCACCGATGCCGGCCGAATGCTTGAACCCGTGGCCGGAGCAAGCGGAGACCACGAGCACCCGGTCCATCTCCGGGTGGCGGTCGATGATGAAGCCGCGGTCGGGCGTCACGGTGTAGACGCAAGCAGCGGATCGGACGACCTCCGCAGTCGCGCCGGCGAGGCGCCCCTTTACGCGCAGCCGATACATCGCTTCCGCCTCACCCGGATCGACGGCGCGCTCGACCGCATCGGCGGTGGTGGCCGTGTCATACTGCTCGGTCGCGACCTTGATCGAACGGACGCCTGGCATCGGCGGGAAGCCGTAAAGGTAGTCGGTGTCACCGGTACCGTACATCCAGATGAAGACCGGAGCCCGGGGTCCGTAGGCCGAGACATCGTCGACGGCGTACCAGTGCAGGAGCTGGCGCCGGACCGTGAGCAGCCTGTCGAACGGGCGGCCGAGGAGCGGAGCGGTCCACGCGCCGGCGCTGACGACGGCGCGGTCCGCGAGGATGCTGCCGTCGGCCGTCTTGACATGCACGCCGGCCGCGTCCTGGCGCAGGGCCAGGACTTCGCACCCCGTCCGGATCTCGGCGCCCCGTTCGCCCGCGCGCCGCAACTGCACGGCAACGCATCGCTCGGGGAAGACGTAGCCGCCGCCGGGCTCGTAATAGGCCTTCTCGTCGCCGGCGAGGTTCAGGAATAGCGGAAAGCGACGGGCGACAGCCGCACCGTCGAGCACCTCGTGCGCGATCCCGAACCTGCGTGCCGCACTTACCGAGCGGCCGACGAAATCCGGCTTGCCGTGGTGAGAAGAGACGCCGTCGCCGGGAGCCATGACGAGGGCGCCGCAGGCGTTCAGGAGGGGCTCCCCGGTCTCCGCCTCGAGCTCGCGCCAGATGCGATGGGAGGCGATGACGAAGGGGACGTAGTCGCTCCCCTCGCCGACGGCCTGGCGGGTGATCCGCGTCTCGCCGTGGCTCGACCCGAGGGTATGGGGCGGTGCGAAGCGATCGAGGCCGATCACGGAGGCGCCCCTTCGCGCCAATTGATAGAGGGCCGCGCTTCCCATCGCGCCGAGGCCCAGCACGGCGACGTCGACCCGTCCGGCCATCAGGCGGCTTCCTGCTGCGGGAACCCGCAACGGCGCGCAGCCCGTGTCGGAGACGGATGCAGCGTGGGGACGACGGAACCGGGCATTTGGCGTGCGTCCCTCGGCGAAAACGGCGAATGGTGGCCAGCATGATCGACCTTCGCCGTTGCGCTTGTCGTCAAGAGACGGTTTTTTGTGCCTATGGGACAGGGTGCGCAGAAAACGGCGGGTTTGGGAGTCGCGGCGTCGGGGGACCGTACCCAGGAAATCGGCTTCCTTCTGCTTCCCGGCTTCGCGCTTCTGTCGTTCGCCTCAGCATGCGAACCGTTCCGGGCCGCCAATCAACTCGCCGGCCGCGACCTCTACCGGCTGCGCTACTTCGGAGAGACGGGAGAGGGCTGGATCGCATCCTCCTCCGGGGCGGAAGTGCCGACGGAGGGGCTGCCCCGCGAGCACGGGCGTCTCCATACCGTCTTCGTCTGCGCCGGCGGAGAACCGACCGCGTGGGACCGACCCGTCATCCACGCCGTGCTGCGGCGTCTGGCCCGGTTCGGCGTGCGCATCGGAGGGATCTCCGGCGGCCCTTACGTGATGGCCGCAGCCGGGCTCCTTTCGGATCGTCCCTTCACAGTCCACTGGGAATATGCCGGCGCTACGGTCGAAGCGTTCCCGACTTCGCGCCTCGCGCACGCACGTTATGTCACCGATCCGGACCGTCTCACCTGCGGCGGCGGCGTCGCCCCCCTGGACATGATCCATACCCTGATCGCCGGGCGCATGGGCGAGGCGTTCGCGCGGCGCGTCTCGGACTGGTTTCTTCACACGGCAATCGGCGCCGCGGCCGATCCGCAGCGAGCGTCCACGGCCGAGCGCTACGCGGTCCATCACCCCGCCCTGCTGACCGTCCTCGAGACCATGGAGACGACCGTCGAGGCACCGCTCAGCCGGCGCGCGATGGCCGGTCTCGCCGCACTCAGCGAGCGCCATCTCGATCGGTTGGTCCGGGAGAAGTGCGGCCTCAGCTTCTCGGCGCAGTACAAGGCGATCCGCCTCGCCCACGCCCGGCGTCTGCTTCGCCAGAGCCCGCTCAGGATCGGCGAAATCGCGACGGCTTGCGGGTTTTCGAGTATCGCCCACTTCTCCCGCAGCTATCGAACCAGCTTCGGCTGCGCGCCGTCCGCAGAGCGTTAGGCATCGCGCGAAGCATGTGCGGTTCGAACGGGACACGGCGACCTGCTCCAGGCCGCGCAGGAAGTGCTTCACCCGGGTCTAGTCCATAGTGGTTCAGAGACCATCATTCGCTCGGATCACGCGGTAAAGGCGAAGCGCACGGAAGGACCAGCCCGGCGAGACCGCTCCTGATGCGAGGTCGAAGGAGGCTAGGTGCCTCGGACAATGGATCCGGCCCGCCGCGCAGCGTCCGAGCGACAAGTCGGCGCCTTCGTGAGGGCAGGCCCGCTCCGCCGCGACGAGCCTTTCGCCGTCCCGCATGAGGATCAGATGTCGCCCTCTCACCAGGATCGGTATCGGTGCGGCCTCATCGCTAAGGTGGAGAGGACCGAGGTGCATCCGCACGGGCCGTTCCGGGTCAGCCACCGAGGTAGGCGTCGCGAACATGCGGATTGGCGATCAGGTCGCCCGTTCCGTCGTTTACGTCCGTCGCCTCAATCCCGGTATGCCGGCTCCTCGCGATCCAGGGTCCTTCGGATCGCGGCAAGGTGCAGACGGGCAGATTCGGGATCGCCGGCGCGCATCTGGCGGTACGCAGCTTCGGCGATCGCGGGTTCCACGGGGAGGACTTGCCGCCCGGTGGAGAGGGCCAGGGTCTGCACCTCGGCCGCCCGTTCGAGATAGTAGAGGTCGTCCCAGACCTCGGCGATGGTGGGTCCCAAGACCATCACCCCGTGATGCTTCATGAAGACGATGTCGGCCTCGCCCACGGCGTCGGCGATGCGGTCGCCCTCTCGGGTGTCGAGAGCGAGCCCGTTGTAGTGGCGGTCGACCGCGGTGCGGCCGTAGAACTTGAGCGCGGTCTGGCCGGCGAAGATCAGCGGCTCGCCCTCCGTCATCGAGAGGGCGGTGGCGTAGGGCATATGCGTGTGGAAGGCGACGCGCGCCCGCGGGATGCGAGCGTGGATCCGGGCGTGGATGAAGAACGCCGTCGCCTCGGGCTGCCCCTCGCCCGCGACGACGGTGCCGTGGAGGTCGCAGACCAGGAGCTTGGACGCGGTCATCTCCGAGAAGGCGTAGCCGTAGGGATTGACGAGGAAGAGATCGTCGTAACCCGGCACCAGGGCGGAGAAATGGTTGCAGATGCCCTCCTCGAGCCCATGACGGGCCGCCATGCGGAAGCAGGCGGCCAGGTCGGCCCTGGCCTCGCGGATCTCGGGGCGGTCAAGATCGGGCTGGTTCGCCCCGTGGCCCGCGACGGGACCGTTGGTGCCAGAAGACAGTGCGTGGGCCATTGCGTCGTCTCCATTCGGGTTCGCCGGCGCGTGGTGGATCGGGGGAACCCGGCAGCGTGGCGTTTCGGGGCGTCGACTGTAGGCTGCGGGGCAGGCGGCACCGTCATGCCAGGGTCCCGAACAAGGCGGCCAGGCGCGTCTCGGCTTCCGTCAGATCGATACCCCGGGCGGCGAGCCAGCCGTCGTCGTAGAGCGTCGAGCGATAGCGCTCCCCGGAATCGCAGAGCAAAGTGACGACCGATCCGGTTTCGCCGCGCGCGCGCATCTCCTCGACGAGATGCAGGCAAGCCCAAACGTTCGTGCCCGTTGAGCCGCCGCAGGGTCGGCCGAGGCGGGCACTCGTCATCCGGGCCGCGGCGATGCTGGCCGCGTCGGGCACCGCGATCATGCGGTCGATCAGGTCAGGGATGAAGGACGGCTCGACCCGCGCCCGGCCGACGCCCTCGATGACGCTGCCGCAGGCGGGAACGCCCTGGACCGTCCGGTCGGCGTGATGGCGGTGAAACACCGAGCCGTCCGGGTCCGCGACGCACAGGCGCGTCGGGTAGGTGCGGTAGCGGATGTACCGGCCGAGGGTCGCGGACGTACCGCCGGTGCCGGCGCCGCAGACGATCCAGGCCGGGACCGGGGCGTCCTCCAGGGCCATCTGCGCGAAGATCGATTCGGCGATGTTGTTGTTTCCGCGCCAGTCCGTCGCCCGTTCGGCGAAGGTGAACTGGTCCATGTAATGGCCGCCGATCTCGCCGGCGAGCGATTGGGCAGCGTCGCTGACGTTCCCGCCGTCGATGAGGTGTGGTTCTCCGCCGTGGAAGGCGATCGTGGCGACCTTCTCGGCCGAGGTCGAGCGCGGCATTACCGCGAAGAAGCGCAGCCCGAGCAGACGTGCGAAATACGCTTCCGAGATGGCCGTCGAGCCGCTGGAGGACTCGACGATCGTCGTCTCGGGGCCGATCCAGCCGTTGCACAGGGCGTAGAGGAACAGCGAGCGGGCGAGGCGGTGCTTCAGGCTGCCGGTGGGATGGCTCGACTCGTCCTTGAGATAGAGCTCGATCCCGGGGGCGTGCGGAAGGGGCAGCCGGATCAGGTGCGTGTCCGCCGAGCGGTTGATGTCGGCCTCGATCCGCCGGATCGCCTGGGAGACCCAGGGTCGGTCCCTATCGGTCGGACGGCTCATGAGCCGGTCGCATCAGAGCCGCGCAGATCCGCCTTGCGCAGATCCGCCTCGGCCTGCGAGAGGAGCGCCTTGCGGTCGATCTTGCCCGTCGCGGCGAGGGGCATACCCTGGAGGAACCAGACCCGGCGCGGGTGCTGGTAGGCTGGGGCGTGGGCGAGCACGTGGCTCTTGACCTCCGCCTCGGTGACGGCCGCGCCCGGGCGGCGCACCACGAAGGCGACGGGCTTCGTCCCCTTGATCGCGTCCTCCACCGGCACGACGCAGGCCTGGAGCACGTCCGGATGCGTCTCGATCACCGTCTCGACCTCCCCGGGGAAGATGTTTTCGCCGCCCGAGACGAACATGTCGTCGGCACGGCCGACGAAGAAGTAGAATCCGTCCGCATCGCGGCGGAACACGTCGCCGGTGTCGTAGTAGCCGTCGGACGTGATCGGGGAAGGGGTGTCCGGGCGGTGGTGGTAGCCGAGCATGATCGCCGGACTCTTCAACTGCAGCACGCCGAGGTCCGGCGCCTCCGGCCCGACCAGGCGGACGGGCACCTGGGGATGCGGGTGGCCGACCGAGCCGACCGGGATGGGAAGGCCCGAGGGATGGCCGGAAAAGACGATCGGACCGCCCTCGGTCGTGCCGTAGGCGTTGATGATCCGGGCGTTCGGAAGCAGCGTCCGGGTCTGGTCCATGAGGGTCTCGTTCACCGGCGCAGAGCCCATGCGCAGGGTGCGGACCCCCGAGAGGTCGGCTTCGGCCAGGGCGCCCGCCTCGCGCAGCATCATCGCGATCATCGGCGGCACGGCGGTGAGCCAGGTGCAGCCGTATCGCCCGACCGCCGCGATGTAGCGCTTCGCGTCGAATTGCGGGAGCAGCACCGCGCTCGATCCCGAGGCGCAGACCAGGAGCGCAAGGGCCAGCGCGTTCATGTGGTAGAGCGGCGCGGCGATGAGCAGGCGCTCAGCGCGGAGGTCCGCCTCCGCCATCCGCGTGCGCACCACCCAGAGGTGGGCGGCATGGCCCAACATCACCCCCTTGGGCCGCCCCGTCGACCCCGAGGTATAGAGGCAGAGCGCCGCCTCGTCGGCCCACGGCCGAACAGCCTCGAACGCGCCGGGGTCGAGCCAGGATGCCAGCCCATCCGGACCGTCGCGGTCGAAGACGGCGATGGGGACGGCACCCGCGAAGGCCGCGTGCCGGGCGGCGTCGCAGACGACGAGGCGGGCGCCGCAATCGGCGATCACCCACGCCACCGTCGACGCGGGAAACTTGTGATTTACCGGTGTGGGCACGATCCCGGCCCGCATGGCTCCAAGGACGAGGGCGACAGTCTCGGGCCGGTTCGCCGCGAGGATCGCGATCCGGTCGCCGCGCGCGAGTCCCCCGCGCAGGAGACCGCGGGCGAACGCGTCGGCCATCGCGTCGAGGCCGGCGCGGGTCATCACGGTCTCGCGCGCCTCGCCGTCGAACCCGATGAAGACCGGCCGGTCCGGATCGCCGGAGCGGTCGACGAGGGCGCCGAGGTTGTCGATCGCGTCGGCGCGGCTCATCATGAACTCCGGCAGGTCACGAGAAGGTCGAGGGCGGCGAGCGTCAGGGTTGCGCGGGCGGCGTCGTGGCGAAGCCACAGGGCCCCCGGCAGGGCACGGGCCCGGCGCTCGATCTCCTCCAGGGTATCGAAGCGCAACCCCAGTTCGAAGAAGCGCGGCGCGCCGCCGGCGACGACGTGGAGGTGGAAGTCCCCGAGCCGGATGGACCACCCGTCGGCATCGGGCTGCGCGAGCGCGTTGCAGGCGGCCGCGTAGCGGACGGCCTCCGCCTCGGGATCGCGGCTCGTGACGACGACCCGATCGATCCAGTTGAAGCCGTTGGGGTGGGCGAACCATTCCGGTCGCCAGACGAGGTCCGGCGTCAGGTGCTCGCAATGGTAGATCCGGCCCGCCGGGAAGAGGTGGGCGGGAAACCGAACGGTGCGGAAGCGCGCCTCTTCGGTCCGCCCGGCGACGGTCACCGGGCGGGAGAACGTCGCCGGCGTCTCGACAGGCAGCCCGGTCCGGCTCAGCCGCGCGAAGCTCGCGTCCGCATCGCCGCTGGCGATGACGAGGCCGTTCAGGCCGAAGGGCGAGTCGAGTACGTCGCGGCGCTGGAGCCCGGTTTCCGGCACACCGACCAGCTCGAGATACGGCCCCCGCGTCATCATCAGGTGGTTGATCGATCCGAGCGAGTGATGCCCGCGCGGCGTCAGCCGGAAGCCGAGCGCCGTGAAGGTCTCCGCGGCGGCGTCCATGTCGCGCATCGCGTTGACGACGACATGGTCCAGTCCGTCATAGGCGGATCGGCTCGCGGGGCGGCTCATGCCGTCCGCCCCCTAGAAAGCGCGATCCCTTCGCCGGCGCCGGTCGGCACGATCACTTCGCCGGTGCCGTCATGTAGACGCCGCGCCCGCTGGCTAGCAGGCGGCCCTCGGCGTCGAGGATCTGCGCCTCGGCGACCGAGATCTGGCCGCCGAACTTCACGACCTTGCCAAGGCAGCGCAGGTTCCCCTGCATCGCCGCCCGATGGTAGTCGACGCGCAGGTCCACCGTCGGCACGCCGCGTCCGGTCTTCGACACCAGCGCCCAGTCGGCCGTGAGGTCGACCAGCGTCGCAAGGATGCCGCCGTGCGTGTAGCCCTTCTCGGCGTTGACGACCCATTCCGGACGCCACGTGGCCGCGAGTTCGATCGTGCCCTCGCCGACGGCCACGACGCCGAGGCCGAGCCACTGGTGGAACGGCCCGCGCAGAAGCAGCGCCTCGACCTGTTCCTTGGTGAGTGAGGTGTCCGACATGCTGTTGATCCGGTCCTAGGGAGCGACGACGATCTTGCCCATGACCTCGCGGTCCTGGATCATGCGAAGGCCCTCGGCGGCCTCTTCGAGGGAGAGCACCTTGTCGACGACCGGCTTGAGCGTGCCGGCCTGGATCATGTCCATCAACGCCGAGAGGTCGTCGTCGTAGAAGCTGTTGGACCCGACGATCTTGAGTTCGAAGCTCCAGACGTAGCGGAGATCCTCCTTCGGATCGTGGCCGGCGGTGGCGCCGCAGACCAGCAGGGTCCCGCCTCGCTTCAGGCACTTCAGCGACGGCACCCAGGTGTCGCCGCCGGTGAAGTTGATGACCACGTCCACGCCGCCCTCGTAGGTGCGACGCTGGGGCTTGCCGTAGGTCTGGATCGCCCATTTCGAGAAGTCGGTCTCGCGGTAGTTGACGACGTGGTCGGCGCCGAGTTCGGTCAGGCGCGCCATCTTGTCGGCGCTGCCGGCGCAGGCGATCACTTCGGCGCCGAGTTGCTTGGCCAGCATCACGCATCCGGTGCCGACGCCGCCGCTGGCGCCGAGGATCAGGACCCGGTCGCCCGCCTTGACCGTCTTGTGGGTGATCAGCATCCGGTGCGCGGTGCCGTAGGCCACCGGCAGGGACGCCGCGTCGGCGTAGCTCACGTCCGGGGGCATCGCGATCAGTTGGTCGGCGGAGACGCGGCAGTATTCAGCCATGCCGCCGTCCATCATCTCGCCCATCAGGCCCTTGGCCTTGTTGAGCGGGTTGACGAGGACGCGGTCGCCCGCCTTCCAGTTCGCGACGCCCTCGCCGAGTTCGACAACCTGCCCGGCCATGTCCAGGCCGATCACCACCGGAAACGGTACTTTGATGCCGGGCATGCCCTTCACGGTGAAGACGTCGTGGTAGTTGAACGACGAGGCGCCGACCCGGATCACGACTTCGCCGGGGCCGGCCTTCGGCTTCGGGTGGTCGTGGACGACGGCGAGGTCGCTGATCTCGCCATGCTGGCGAAGCACGAGGGCCTTCATCGTCTCGGACATGCTGTCTCCTCCGGTTGATCGTTGAATGGCGCGGGCGGTCACCGGATCGCCTTCGACGCCTCGTAGGGGCCGGTCACCAGCGCGGCGTCGGGCAGGTCGCCCTTGACGACGCCGACGGCCTTGAACACCGCGAACTCGTTCTTCAGGGAGGCGACGTCGGCCGGCTCCATGCTGACGGTGTAGATGTGATCCCAGAGGGCGGCGTAGGCCTTCGCGTCGGCTTCGCCGAGGTTGGCCGCCGCCATGAGCGCCTGTGCAACCGCGGCCTTGTCACCCTTGCCGAACTCGTAGGCCTTGCGCATGGCGGCGACGACCTTGGCGGCCCCCGCGGGGTTGGCCTTGAGCCAGTCGTTGCGCATCAGCCCGACGCCGAGGACGGGCGGCGCGTCCTGCTTGGTGATCGCCTTCCACTCGGCGCGGAAGGAGCCGAGCTTGCGCAGCTTGGCATCGGGCAGCAGGGCCAGGGTGACCGTGCGCAGGGCGGCCGCGTCGATGTCCTTCTGCGCCAGGAATTGCGCCAGCCGCGGATCGTTGCCCGGCACGCTTTCGTAGTCCGAGGGCTTGATGCCGTAATTCGTCTCCAGGATCGCGGAGGTGATCGCCGCGGTGGCGCTGCCCGAGGGCGAGGTCCCGATCTTCTTGCCCTTCAGGTCGGCCATCGTCCGGATCGGCGAGGCTTCCGGGACGACGAAGTCGAGGTCGGCCACCTGGGTCGCCAGCACGATGCTGAAGGGGAGGCCGTCGGAGGCGACGCTGAAGGACGTTCCCGCGCTGGCAGCGATGGCGAAATCGATCGCGCCCGCGGCCATGGCCTTGGTCGGCGCGTTCACATCCGGGAACTTGAGGTACTCGACGGTGAGCCCCTCCTTCTCCATGAACTTGCCGGCTTCGAGGACGGCCCCGAAGCCGAGGCTCACCCCGGAACTCCAGTAGCCGATCCGCACGGTCTCGGCGCGTGCGGGGCATGGTGCGGCGGCAAGGCTCGCGAGGGCTGCGGCGACCAGGCCGACGCGTTTCATCACGGTCATCGAGGCACGTCTCCAAAGGTCGTGGTCGTCGCGGTCGAAGGCACCGAGGGGGCGGTGGCGAAGGGCGATGGTCATGTCTGCGCGGTCCGCTTCCAGGCGAAGAGACGCCGCTCCAGGGGCTTCAGCACGAGGGATTCAAGCCCGATCATCAGCGTGACTAGGGTGAGCGTCCACGCGAAGACCTGATCGGTCTGGACGAGGTCGGCGGCCTGCCGCAGGCGGTAGCCGATGCCGCTGCTGGCCCCGAGGGACTCGGCCACCAGGCTGACGCGTGCGCCGAACCCGAAGGCGAGGCGTGCGCCCGAGAAGAACGACGGCAGGATCGTCGGGAGATAGACCTTGAAGAGCACTTTCCACCGCGGCATGCGGAAGGTGCGCGCGAGTTCGAGGTAGTCGGCGTTCACCGTCCGCGTGCCCTGCCAGACGTTGGTCAGGATCAGCGGCATCGCGGTCATGAACACCACGAAGATCGTGGTCCAGTTCGACAGCCCGAACCAGATCAGCGCGAAGATCGCCCAGATGGTCGAGGAAACCGTGTTCACAACCGTCAGGACCGGTTCGAAGAACGCGCCCAGCGCCCGGCTCGCACCGAGCAGCAGTCCGAGCGGAAGCCCGACCAAAGCGGCCAGCGCGAAGCCGGATGCGACGCGGCCGAAGGTGATGCCGAGGTCGGTGGCAAAGCTCTTCGAGGCGACGAGCGCGCACCACGCGCCCCAGACTCGGGCGGGGCTCGGCAGGACAAAGCTCGGCGCGTGCAGTGATGCCGCCTGCCAGGCGGCCAGCCCGAGAGCGATCAGGCCGAAGCGCATCGCGACGAGGCGCAGGCGACGCAATCTGGTCGCGGCGCGGCGCGTCGCGCGGAGGGATGGCGGCGTGCGCAAGGGTGGGGGCGTCCGCTCTAGCATGACGCGGGACTCAAGCCTGCGAGGGCGAGGCGCAGGCCGCGCACCGCCTCGGCGACGTCCGGCGCCAGCGGGTTGCGCGGATAGGGCAGATCGATCGCACGCGCCTCGCCGACGCGCCCGGGACGCGGATGCAAGACGACGACGTGGTCGGCGAGGACGATCGCCTCCTCGACGTCGTGGGTGACGAAGATCAGCGTCATCTTCCGCAGGCTCGCGATGCGCAGGACCTCGGCATGCATCTGCGCCCGGATCGACGGGTCGAGCTTGGAGAACGGCTCGTCCATCAGGAGGATCGCCGGCTCGGTTACGAGGCTGCGCGCGAGGGCGACGCGGCTGCGCATGCCGCCGGACAACTCGTGCGGATAGACGTCCTCAAAGCCGGCGAGCCCGACGAGGGCCAACGTCTCGCAGGCGCGCCGGCGCCGCTCCGTCGCGGGAAGGCTCTCAGCCTCGAGCCCGAACGCGACGTTCTGGGCCGCCGTGCGCCAGGGCAGCAGCCGATCCTCCTGGAACATGTAGGTCATCGAGTGCCAGTTCCGGAATTCGGCGGACGGCACATCGTCGAGAAGCACGGTTCCGCTGTCGGGCGGGATCAGTCCGGCGATGATGTTCAGGAGGGTACTCTTGCCGCATCCTGAGGCTCCGAGCAGCGCGACGATCGCCCTCGCCGGCACCTCGATGTCGATGTTCTGCAGAACATGGAGTGGCTCGCCCTCGCGCCGGTCGAACCATTTGTTCACGCCCCTGATTGAAACGACGCTCATGCGGAGCCGTCGCCGCTCTGGAGCGCCGCATCGATCGGCACGAGGGCGGCGGTATCACGAAGGCTCTGGACGACCTTTTGCATCGTCATCTCGCGGAACGTCTCGACGTGACGGCGCGCCACATCTTCTGCTCCGTCGGCATCGCCGGCGACTAGGCATTCGATCATCAGGCTGTGGTCATTCTCGATGTTCGGCCGGACGCCCTGCACGCCGAACCCCAGCGCAACGAGCCGGGTCATCTCGTCGAGGAGGCCCGACAGCGTCCGGCACAGGCGCTGGTTACCGGCCGAGACCGCGATCGCCATGTGGAAGCTGCGGTTGGCTTCGAGGAAGAAGTCGATCTGGTTGCCGACGTCGGTCACGGCACGGTCGCGGCAGGCCCGCTCCAGCCGTTCGAGCTGGGCCCGGTTTACGCGGCCGGCTGCCCCCCGCGCGGCCAGCGGCTCCAGGACAACGCGGAGCGCGAAAACCTCGTCGACATCCCTCACGGTGACGGGGGCCGCCCGGTAGCCCTGCCGCGGCATCGAAGCGACGAAGCCCTCCTGGATCAGCCGTTGCAGCGCAATCCGGCAACTCGCCTTGCCGAGTTCGTAACGCTCCATCACTTCGGCCTCGGTGAAGCGCATGCCCGGCAGGATCCGGCACGAGACGATCGCGCGGCGCAGAACGTCGTAGGCTTGGTTCCCGCGCAGGGTCGCCGGGGGCACCGTCAGGACGTCCGGTTGGCGCGGGAAGGCTCCGTCCTGAGACTTGCGCGGCATCTTCACCACCTCACGGCAGCCTCGTGATCAGCCCACGAGACCCAGCCAACGTAGCTAGGCTTTCAGGGAGGCGCCAACAAAATTGATGAGCAGCAGTAGTTTAGCATAAAATATCCCCTTGCCGCCCATATCGTGAGCAGCTTACGACTGCTTCGTGACCTATTCTTGGAATTTTCCCCTCGACCGTCACGCGAACGCCCGTCGATCCATCGCGGGCCCGTCAAAGGTCCAGAGTCACGCCGACGCGGGCGCGCGAGACACACGGGGTCATCCGATCCTGGCGTTTCCCGATCGGGAGCACCGCATCGCGGTGGATCACCGTGCCGTCGCGGTAGCCGCATTCGCAGGCGCCGCAGACACCGAGTTCGCACGAGGAGGGTAGGGAGAAACCGTGTTCGCGCAGCACATCGAGGAGCGAACGGTCCGCCGGCACGTGGAGTACAGCGCCGGTGGAGGCGATCCGCGCGCCGAATGGTTCCGGCTTGAAGTTTTCGTCTGAGACGGCGGCGAAGTGCTCGACATGGACTTGCTCGGGCGGCCAGCCATTTGCGGCGAGCGCCGCCTGCACGGCCTCAGTAAGGCGGCGAGGACCGCAAGCGTAGACATGGGTGTTCGCGTCGGGGCCGCGCAGGAGCGCCGGATCGAAGCGCCGGCCTTCCTCGGAAAACCAGTCGTGCAGGCGCGGCCCGCAGACAGTTCGCAGGTCTGCCAGAAGCGGCGCATGAATCATGGAGCGCGCGCAAAGATGGAGCTCAAAATCGGCACCGTGAGCCGACAGCGTGCGTGCCATGGCGAGGAGCGGCGTCGCGCCGATGCCGCCCGCCACCAGGACATGCCGCTGTGCGCCCGTCGCCAGGGGAAAATTGTTGCGCGGCGCCGAGACGTCCGCAACAGCCCCGGGCGCGAGGTTGCCGTGCACCCAGGCCGAGCCGCCGCGCCCCGGCGTCTCGTGCTTGACCGCGATCTCGTAGCGGCCGCGATCGGCCGGGTCGCCGCACAGCGAGTATTGGCGCACGCGCCCGTCGGGGAGACGCAGGTCGACGTGGGCGCCCGCCGTCCAGGCCGGGAGTTCCGGCCGGCGCGGATGAACCAGGGTGAGGTGCAACACGTCCGGCGTAGTCGCGACGGCCGCCGCGACCTGCAGCTTCATGACGAGGCGCGCGTTCACGGCCTAGTCCAGCATTTCGATGGGATCGCCGGGGCGCAGGACGCCGCCGCGCTCGACCCCGCAATTGAGCCCGGAGCGGTTGTAGAGCGGCAGGTAGACCGGCAGGCCGAGCAACTCCTCCAGATACTTGCACGGGAAGTTCAGCCGCCCGCCGCGCAGAATCACCTCACCCACCCGGAAGCGACGGCCGACGAGGTGATTGAGCGGCACCCCGCGCACGGTCAGATTCCGACGGTGGTCGATGGGCGCGATCTGTAGCGGCCCGGCTTGCAGCGGCGGGTCATTGCGGTTGATCGCGTCCAGCGCTTCCTGCTCGATCAGCGTCACCTCACGGGTGTCGGGCTTGGGCGAGTAGGTGCCGGAGCCGAGATAGTAGCGGTCGCCCTCGATGCCGCGGCCAGCGACGCACCGCGCCTCGGCGAGTTCCTCCATCTCGTAGCTTGCCGCCGAGGCGATGTGGATGGCGAGCAGCGTGCCCCGCCAGCCGACCGCGCCGCCGGGCACGCCGACGGCGATCGAACCGGCTGGATGGGCGAAGGCCTCGACCATGCGCGGGGGTGACAAATTGGTCATTCGACGTCCTCCTACCGTGTCGCGAGGGCGATCGCCTCGATCTCGACCAGTGCGTCGCGCGGCAGTCGGGCGACCTCGATCGTGGAGCGGGCCGGGGCGTCGCCCGGGAAATGCTCTGCATAGACCGCGTTCATCGCGGCGAAGTCGTTCATGTCCTTCAGGAACACGGTCGTCTTGGCGATCGTGGCGAGGCTCGCGCCGCCGGCTTCGAGGACCGCCGCGAGGTTGGCGAGCGAACACCGGGTCTGAGCTTCGACGCCCTCGGGGAACGCACCCGTCTCGCGGTCGATCGGAAGCTGGCCGGAGACGAAGACGAGATCGCCAACCCGGGTCGCTTGGGCGTAGGGACCGGCCGCGGGCGCAGCCTTGTCCGTCTTGATGATCGTCCTGTCCATTCGTCCTCCACGAGGCCGGCTCCGGCGCCAGCCGTCATCCATGATCCTGGAATAAAATCCACCGATTTGGAAGCCCTTGGCGGACCGGAGAACCCTCGGCGCCGCGGTGATCCGCTGCGGTGGATCCGTCTAATCAATCTGACAGCGCGCCGTCTCGGGCGCCGAGAGCGCCGCCAGCAGCGTCACGCAGGCCAGCACGATCAGGTAGATTGAGATCGGCCAGGTCGCGCCCGAGGCCCAGGTTAGCAGGGCCGCCGCGATGAGCGGCGTGAAGCCGCCGCTGAGCGCCGCCCCGACCTGGAAGCCGAGGGAGGCGCCGCTGTAGCGCAACCGGGCGTCGAACAGTTCCGACATCCAGGCGGCCCCCGTCCCGAACATGATGCCTTGGCCGAAGCTCAGGGCGACCGCGATCGTGAGGGTGATGATCGTCGGGTCGCGGGTGTCGAGGAGCTGGAACAGCGGGAAAGCGAAGACGATGGAGAACACGCAGGCGGCCACGAACAGTGGTCGCCGTCCGAAGCGGTCCGAGAGCCATCCGAACGCCGGGATCGTGAAGAGCTCGATAATGGCGGCGATCAGGATTCCGTTGAGGACGACGCCGCGGGGCAGGCCGAGCTTTCCCGTCACGTACGAGATCGAGAATACGGTGACGACGCTGACGTAGGCGATCTCCGACACCTTCAGGCCGACGGCCTTCAAGAAGGTTCGAGGATGCTCCGTCAGGATTTCCATGACTGGGATCTTGGCGAACGCGGCCTGCTGCTTCACGCGCTTGAACGAGGGCGTCTCGTGCAGCCGGAGCCGGATGAAGAGGCCCACGAACACCAAGAACGCGCTCGCCAGGAACGGGAGGCGCCAGCCCCAGGCCAGGAACTCCGCCTCGGGCATGAGGCCCGCCAGCGCGAACGCCCCGATCGAAAGGATGACGCCGAGCGGGTAGCCGAGCTGGACGATGCTCCCGAAAAAGCCGCGCCGCTCGGTAGGCACGCTCTCCACCACCATCAGGACCGCGCCGCCCCATTCGCCGCCGATGCCGATGCCCTGGACGAGGCGAAGCGTGACGAGGAGGATCGGAGCCCAGAGTCCGATCTGCGCATAGGTTGGCAGGCAGCCGATCAGGAACGTGCCGAGCCCCATGATGATGATCGTTAGGGACAGCATGGCCTTGCGGCCGATCTTGTCGCCGAAATGGCCGAAGACGATCCCGCCGAGGGGGCGGGCGAGGAAGCCCACCGCGTAGGATCCGAAAGCGGCGATCGTGCCGACCACTGGGTCGACGCTCGGGAAGAAGAGCTTGTTGAACACCAGCGCGCTCGCTGTGCCGTAGATCAGGAAGTCGTACCACTCGACCGTGGTGCCGATCACGCTCGACCAGACGATCTGTCGTCGGTCCGCGAGGGACACGTCGCTCCGGTCGGGGCCGAGGCTGGCCTCCGTCGCTGTCGCCGCACTGGCCATCGCAAAGCCTCCATCGTATTGGAGATATTTCCAGTCTAGTGGAGGCAAGCGACGTGCCAGATGTTGCAGCGCCGATCGGTCGACGGAACCATGCGGCCCCGGACATCGGTGCCCCTCAAATCTCGCCGCTCGACAGCGGCAGCTTCCTACGGGTGCGGTCGAGTGCAAAAGTCGAGGCGATGATCTAGTCAGCGGTCAAAAGGTGTCCGTACGTCCGGTCCGTCGAGGTTATCGGGCTGATGGGGAGCAGGAGACGGCATGTCGGTGAGGGAGACGGTCGCCCCGGCGCAGATCGCGGCGGAGACGGGTTCTCAAATGCACGTCTCGGAGGAGATCCGCCGCCGCCGCCGGGAACTCGACCTGTCGCTGGAGGCGCTCGCGGCGCGATCGGGCGTCAGCCGCTCAATGATCTCCAAGATCGAGCGCGCCGAGGCGGTGCCGTCCACCGTGGTGCTCTCGCGTCTGGCCGAAGCGCTGGGCGTCACCTTCTCGCGCCTGATGGCGCCTGCGACCGATCTCGAGGTGCTGCTCATCCCCGCGCGCCGTCAGCCGGTCCTGCGGGACGAGGAATCCGGCTTCCTGCGGCGCTGCCTGTCGCCGGTCCTGCCGGGGCGGGGCATCGATTTGGTGCTCAACACGCTTCCGCCCGGTGCCGGCACAGGCGAGTTCACCGCTCACCGCCGCGGCGTCTCGGAATACATCTACGTCCTCCGGGGCCGCCTCCGCGCGGTGATCGGCACCCGCACCGTCATTGCCGAGGCCGGCGACAGCCTGTACTTTGAGGCCGATGCCGGACACGCGTTCAGCAATGTTGGAACCGAAGCCTGCGAGTATATTCTGGTGATCGATCCTTCCCGTGTCCGATAGGGTTGACCGGAACGGTTAGACTTTCGGCGCTCGTCTGAATCGGTTCTACGCCCCTAATGTTTCGACGCCGGCGCCGTGACTGCCCGAATTCATGGATTCGAACCGAGCGCCGCCGAGGCGCCTAACTTGTACAGGCCAACCACACCTTACAGAGGCCTGAAACGCCCTATCGCCGCCGCATCGTCCATCCGGTCGAGCGCGATGAGCGCGGTCACGTACGCATCGAGCCGGCCTCGCCATGCACGTGACCGGCGTCGTGCCGCCGCCGGCCGGGTCTTTGCCGGTGGGGGCGGGGTGGAGCGCATCAAGGACGCGGCAGGAAAAGGAGGCGTCGGGCTCATGCTCCGCGCGCCTGCTCGATGCCCGCGGTGGTCATGCGCATGCGCGTCCGGGGCGGTGCGGCCTCTGGTAAGGGGCTGTCATGGTACTCCCCTCATCCTGTATCGCCGGTGCCTCCCGACCGACCAGCTGCAGCGCGGCGAGGTAGTCCGCGGCGCGCGAGCCCTAGGCGGCGGCCGTGGCCAGCGCCCGATGGTCGGCGCGCAGCAGCGGCGCCCAGAAGGCACGATAGGCTGCGTGGTCCGGGTGGGGCGTGCGCGCAAGCCCGAGGTCGGCCAGGACGAAGGCGGCGCCGAGCTCGGCCACCAGCTCCTCGGCAGCGTAGGCGCGGCCGCCGAACCGACCGGTGAGGTCGCGGTCGAGGCGGTGCGGGGCGCCGGTCCAGTGCACGAGTCATGGGCCAGAGTGCCGGCGTAGCCGGTGGGCGTCAAGAAGGCGGCGTGGGGCGGCAGGTGGATCGTGTCAGTGACCGGCACGTAGCAGGCCCGGGTACCGCCCTCGTGGATCACCGCGCCGGTGGTGGCAACAAAGGCGTCGACCCGACCCAACGTGGTCGGGCACGGCCCTGAGCCAGCGCCTTCCGCGGCTTAAGGGAACGAGCTACGCTCCGACCGGCTAAGGGAACGGCATGTTCGATTGGAATGACTTAACCTTCTTCCTGGAACTCGCCCGACACGGCCGGCTCATGCCAGCTGCGCGCCGCCTCAAGGTCGACCATACGACGGTGAGCCGCCGCATCGCCGAGTTGGAGCGCAACCTGGATTCTCGCCTGTTCAACCGTAATTCGGACGGCTTCGCGTTGACCGAGGCCGGCCACAAGCTGTTCGTGATCGCCGAGGCCATCGAGCAGAAGATGGTCTCGGTCCCGGAAGCGCTCGGGCTACAGGACATCGCCCAGCCGATCGGACGTGTCCGTGTCGCGAGCATGGAGGGCATCGCCGCGTTCTATCTCGCGGCCAAGTTCATCGAGCTCGCAGCAGCGGTACCGGACGTCGTCGTCGAGCTCGTAACCGAGCGGCACCTCATCAACCTGACCAAGCGGGAGGCCGACATCTCGGTGTCGTTCGTGCCGCCACAAGGTCAGCGACTCCGTATCAAGAAAGTCGGCGAATTCCGCCTGGCCCTGTTCTCATCGGAGCGTTACCTGCTCGGCCGCGGCCGCGGCCGCCCGGCGACGCGCGCAGAGCTCCAGGACCACGACTTCGTCGACTACGTCGACGATCTGGTCGCCATCAGCCCGGTCCACTGGCTGTTGGAAGTCCTGACACCCTCGAACGTCGTCTTCCGCTCCACCAGCATGGCCGCCCAGCAGACGGCCGTCGCGGCAGGCGCGGGCATCTGCCTGCTGCCGCTGTTCTCGGCCAAGACCAACCCGGCGCTGGTGCCCGTGCTTCCGGACGAGGTGGTGGTGCGCCGCGACCTCTACCTCGGTGTGCACGAAGACATCGAATGCGTCGGCCGGGTTCGTGCGGTCACCCGCTTCCTCACCGACCTGTTCACCGATGAGGCAGCCTATCTGAACGAATTTTGAGCATAGGGCGGCATCACCGCACCGCGCGTTGCGTATTTCCGGCCTTCGCCGGACGGCGGGTCTCTGTTGAAACGGCGGTATCCCTGGAATTGGAGCCGCACGAATGCCCGCCGAATACCCGCAGTTAAAGGCCGCCGCCTGTCACGTCGCGCCGGTCTACCTCGACAGCGCCGGCTCGGCCGAGAAGGCCGTGGCGCTGATCGGCGAAGCGGCTCGCGCGGGTGCGGACCTCATCGTCTTCCCCGAGGGGTACATGCCGGGCTTTCCCCTCTGGGTCGCCCTGCGCGCGCCGATCCACAACCATGACCTTTTCAAGCGACTGGCCGCCCAATCCGTCCGTCTCGACGGGGTGGAGATCGGCGCGGTGCGTGCCGCCGCCCGGCGACACGGCGTCGTCGTCTCCCTCGGGTTCAGCGAGAGCACCGAGGCCAGCGTCGGCTGCCTCTGGAATTCGAACGTGTTGATCGGGCGCGACGGCGCCATCCTCAACCATCACCGCAAGCTGGTCCCGACATTCTACGAGAAGCTCGTCTGGGCGAACGGCGACGCCCGCGGCTTGCGCGTGACTCAGACCGAGATCGGACGGGTGGGCATGCTGATCTGCGGCGAGAACACGAACTCCTTGGCCCGCTACGCCCTGATGGCCCAGGGCGAGCAGGTCCACATCTCGACCTACCCGCCGGCGTGGCCGACCCGCCGGCCGGGCGAGAGCGCGGCCTACGATCTGAAGCGGGCCATCGAGATCCGCGCCGGGGCCCACGCCTTCGAAGCCAAAGTCTTCAATATCGTCTGCTCCGCCGTCCTCGACGAGGCTGCGACATCGGTCCTGTGTGACGGCGACGCCGCCCTGGCCGACATCGTCGAGCGGACGCCTGCGGGGGTCTCCATGGTCCTGGACCCGACGGGATCGCATGTCGTCGAGCCGCATCAGGGGGCCGAGACCATCGTCTATGCCGACATCGACGTCGCGGCCTGCGTGGAGCCCAAGCAGTTCCACGACGTGGTCGGCTACTACAACCGTTTCGACATCTTCCAGGTCAAGGTCGATCGGACGCCGCGCGAGCCAATCAGCTTCGAGGCCGCAGCCGCACCTCCGGCGGCGCAAGGTGCCGACCGCGGAGGCGGCGACCCGGGCACCTTCGGTCCGGTGCTCGCATGGTCGGGGCATGAAGGCGGCGACCAAGCCGCGGCGCCTCCGCTGCGGCGCCACGGCAATTGAGGCGTCTCGACGCGGCCGGCTCCCACGGCAAGGCTGCGTGATTTCCGAAGACCTGAGTTCAGAAGCTCTTCCTCTCGAACCAAACGCCAGCGGACGGAAATTCAGCATGCTTTCGCGCGATAGCGATCCCATCTCCCAGCACGATCACAGAATTCTAGATCTCTCGAGAAGGAGAGCGCGGGTCGCCACGGCGCTGAGCGTCGTGATGATCGTGATGTACTTCGCGTTCATGGGGATGTTCGCCTTCGCGAAGCCGACGCTCGGCACGATCCTCGTCCCAGGTCTCTCCCTCTGCATCCTGCTCGGGGCCGGCGTCATCGTCGGCTCCTTCGCGCTCTGCCTCGCCTACGTCGTCTGGGCGAACCGCTTCTATGACCCGGCCGTGCGCCGCATCACGAACTGAGGGGCGGGTCCGATGCAAGCCGTGAACAATCCACTCGCCGTCACCTTCTTCTTCGTCTTCATGGCGCTGACGCTCGGCATCACCTACTGGGCCGCAAGGCGGACGCGGACGACCGAGCAGTTCTTCGCCGCCGACGGGCAGATCACGGCCTGGCAGAACGGCTGGGCGCTGGCCGGCGACTTCCTGAGTGCCGCGGCTCTGCTGGGCATCGCCGGCATCATCACCTCGAACGGCTTCGACGGGCTGATCTACTCCATCGGCTTTCTGGTCGGCTGGCCGATCATCTCGTTCCTCATCATCGAGCCCCTGCGCAATCTCGGCAAGTTCACCTTCGCCGACGTGGTCGCCTACCGCCTGCGTCAGCGGCCGGTGCGGACGGCCGCGGCCATCGGAACGCTGACCGTCATCCTGCTCTACCTGATCGCCCAGATGGTCGCGACGGGCTCGCTGATCAAACTCCTGTTCGGGCTTCCCTACAACGCCTCGGTCGTCGTGGTTGGGACGGCGATGCTCGTCTACGTGCTGTTCGGCGGCATGCTGGCGACGACCTGGGTGCAGGTCATCAAGGCCGTGCTGCTGTCCATCGGCGGCCTGATCCTGGCGCTTCTGGTGCTGGCGCACTTTGACATGAACCCGCTGCACCTCTTCGCGGCCGCAGCCGAGAAGTACGGCGACCGCGTGCTCCAGCCGGGCACCAAGGTCGCCGGCAGCGGCTGGGACGCGATCTCGCTGGGCGTCGGACTGATGTTCGGAACCGCCGCACTGCCCCACGTCCTGATGCGAGCGTTCACAGTGCCGGACGTGAAAGAGGCCCGGATGTCGATCCTCTATGCCACCGGCATCATCGGTTCGTTCCACCTCCTCGTTTTCGTGATCGGCTTCGGGGCGATGGTCCTTGTCGGTCCCGAAGTCGTGTCCAAGGCGGGGGGCGGCGGCAACATGGCCGCGCCTCTCCTGGCCCTGACGGTCGGCGGCCCCGGCTTCTTCGGTTTCATCTGTGCCGTGGCCTTCGCGACGATGCTCGCCGTCGTCGCCGGACTGACCCTGTCCGGGGTGGCGACGGTCTGCCACGACCTCTGGGTCAACGTGGTTCGCCAGGGGCATTCCTCCGAGCGCGAGCAACTCAAGGTCGCTCGGATCGCGACGGTGGCCATCGCCGCGCTGGCGGTGTTCCTGGGCATCGTCTTCGAGGGCCAGAACGTCGCGTTCATGGCCGGGCTCGCCTTCGCCGTCGCGGCCTCAGCGAACTTCCCCGCGCTGCTTCTGTCCATCACTTGGAAGCGGTTCACGACCCCTGCAGCTGTTGCCAGCATCCTGGTCGGGACATTCTCTTCCCTCCTGATGATCTGGCTGTCGCCCACGGTTCAAGTGGACGTGCTCGAAAAGACCTTGTTTGACGTCTCGCGCGCGTGGTGGACCTTCCCGTTCATCGCCAAGGCCTTCGCCGATGCAGGCTATGCCGGCGACAGGCCCGCGACCGCAACGATCATCACCGTCGACATCGTGCGCAAACCCAAGGATCAGGTCGGCTTTGCCGTGCGCCCGCGCAGATGGG
>NZ_JAKSYA010000173.1:0-7652 GCF_022829485.1 Methylobacterium sp. J-059 | reverse complement strand
GCGGCCGAGGCGACGTTGCCGGGTGTCGTGAAGAGGGTGCCGTTGTCGGTGAGCACCGTGTGCACCTTGTAAGGCACGGCCTCGATGAGATGGCGGAGGAAGTCAGCTGCGACCCGCCGCGTGGCCTTCTCGTGAAGCTCGGCGGAGGCGAACTTGGTCGTGCGGCCTATGACGACGTTCGTCGCCGCCATGCGGAAGGATACTCGCTTCGGCGCATCAATCGCGAGACGGGCTTGGCCCGCGCAACGGTGCGCAAGTACGCCTTCGCGGCGAGCTTTCCCCGGAACGGCATGCGCGAGCCGAAGCCGAGCATGCTCGATCCTTATCTCGGGCATCTGCATGACCGCCTCGATGAGGGCTGCGAGAATGCGGAGCAGCTCTGGTGCAAACTTAAGGTTATCGGCTTTGCCGGCACCTCGAAGCAGATGCATAGCTGGTTGTCCGAGCGGCGCGCAGGCCCGGCCGGAACGACTATCCGGTCGTCAGCACCGACTGACACCCGTGTTGTGACTTCCACCGCATCGCCCCTGGCCGCATCCATGCAGCTCTCTGGTATCACCCGCGTGAGCCCGAAGACCTCGGCCCTGAGGCGGCCGCGGTCGTCTCGCGTGTCCTGCAGGATACCGTGGCGGCCAAGGCGGTCGATCTCGGCCGCCGGTTCTGCCGGATCGTCCGGAGCCGCTGTTGCCAGCAGCCGTCAGGAAAATCAGATGTCACGGCGTTCGATCAATGGCTGGGCGAAGCGCAAACCTGCGGTGTCCGGATCGTCGAGAGCTTCGCTGCTGGCCTCGGTTAGGATAAAGGTGCTGTTCGGTCCGCACTGAAACTGCCTTGGAGCAGTCGACTTGCCGTAGGCCAGATCACGCGTTTCAACCTCTTGAAGCGCGCCATGTACGGTCGCGCCAATCTCGACTTCCTACGACGACGATTCCTCCTGGCAGCCTGATCCACCAAACGTGGCGAAGAACCACTTTTCAGGGGGCAGGCCACGATCACCTGCGTGACCGAGCCGTGACTCCAAACTAAGGACGGGCATCGGCGACGGTTCGGGGAAAATGGCTTTATGCGGTGATCAAAATTACGTCCAATTGATTATGTCTCTACAATGTCTACGAACCTGACACCGCACGTTCTCCAGCCCTGCGAGAATCGCTGGATTCAATCTCGGCAACGGCCGGTCAGCGCTTGGTTCACCGGCCTGTCGGGCTCCGGAAAGTCGAGCCTCGCGAATGCCGTCGATCAGGCTCTGACGGCGCAGGGCCGCCACACCATGCTGCTTGATGGCGACAACCTGCGCACCGGCCTCACGCACGACCTTGGGTTCAGTCCCGCGGATCACGACGAGAACGTGCGCCGGATAGCCGAAGCGGCCGCCCTCATGGCCGAGGCCGGCCTGATCGTTTTGGTCTCTACGATCTCGCCCCTGCGCGCCGAGCGCGTCCAGGCCCTTCGCATTGGCCGGGACCTGCCTTTCCCCGAAGTGTTCGTCAGCACGCCCCTAGCAGTCTGCGAGAGCCGCGATCCCAAAGGCCTGTACCGGCGCGCCCGCACCGGCCAGACTCCAAGTTTCACGGGGATTTCAGCTCCCTATGAGCCACTGGAGACCCCGGATTTGACCCTCGTGACCGAGAACTGCAGCGTCGCCGCCTCCGCAGAGGCCATGCTGCCGGCGCTTCTGTGCCTCAGCGACTGGCCTCGGTGACAGCCGTCGAGACTTGGATCCAGACCAAGGATGGGCGGCGTCGGCCGATTGGCGATAATGGGTTCGCCGGCTGAAACAGGTCGGCGAACTTAAAGATGATCGTTGCTCGCTGCCGGAAGTGAGCGACACGTTTCAAGGCGTCGACTGGTCGAGGGTCAGATTTACGTTTGAGACGTCCACCGAGGCACCTACGGTTCCGGTGAGATCGCACGTCTGCTGATCCGAACCACCGACGGCTGTGACATCGCTCCATTGGCCATCTGGGATGTTCTGTGCAGTCGGGGTACCCTGGCTCTCCCAGGTGAACCCGATTGCGCCCCAGAGGCCGCCCCAGTCGTTGGCTCCGTAGCCTGCTTTCCAAGTTCCTGGTGCGCCGACCTTGTCACCTTTGATGCGCAGAGTGATGCGCGTCTTGGTCGACGTGACTGGGAAGGACTGAACGTACGAGCGACCAAGTTTAGAGAGCGATTTGTAGCCCAGCATCATGATTGAAGCCGTGCAATGCCGCAGTTCTGACGAGACCACGTCGAATGACAGGGACGCATCTAGCGCGTCGGGCGTTCCGTACCGGAAGCCCACCGCGTCAGCTGCCTGAATGTCCTGGTACAAGAAGTTGCCCTGGTTCCCGTAGAATGTGATGAGCTGCCCCAGAATGACGGAGACGCCAGCAGGTGCACCAGCCGGAGAGACAAGAGCTTGGCTCAGCGCCACGGTCGTATCTGTCTTGCTGACAACGTAGGTGCCACGCCGGATTCCATTATTCGACCTGAACTTAGAGTCAAAGGCGAACTCGACGTTTGCGCCGGTTTGCACGCCCGCCGTATTCGCGAAGGTTAGCGTAGTGCTGCCGGCAGGGGACGCCGCAGAAGTGACAAGCTTGGTTTGGCCCTGTTTTGTCGTACCCGATGCGCCGATCGTCCAATCGTCGACGATACCCGAACCGGCTACGGCAGCGACATCTAGGACAAGCTTCGTGCCTCTGTACGAAGCGATCGTTCCACTCATCGACTTCGAGAGATCGTGGGCCGCAACCGCCTTGACCGGGAAGCCAGGGGCGAAATTCAACCCGCGGGCCACGGTGAAGGTCTTGGAGCCGGTTTCGATGGTAACGGGACCCGAGGCTGCAAAGCCATTCAGCATACGGATGGCGGTGCTGCCGTCCGCCCATTTCACGCGCTGCCCGGTCACGTAGGGGGTCAGGGAGACTTGCTGAAAGATCCAGCGCCGAGGTCCGTAGACGCTCAGCCCATCGTTGTGGACGACCCTGGGCACGTCATCCCCGTGAGCGCCGTTTGAATTGACCCAGAGGTTGCGTGACGCGTTGTCAACGTGCCTTCGCCATGGAAGTGGGTCGCCTAGCGAAGGCGTAATGAGTACGAGGGCTGCAAGCGCCGCAGCAATGATGGAAACGGACAATCGGTTTGTAGTCGATGCCGGGCACGCCTCCAGTCTGGTCGTATGCTGACGCCGAAAAGGTGGGTGCCGGCACGCGATGACGGCACGAGTTTCGCGTGATAGCCTGGTCTGGCACAGCAAGCGCATCATCATCAAACTGGAAGCCATGACAAATCTACCCCTGGATGATCTTGTTTTCGTAGGCGGCGCGCCCAGAACCGGCACGACTATTTTACATGCACTTATTTGCACAAGTCCGAATACAAACAACTACGTTGCTGAGTGTGGTTATTTGACAAACATGCTTATGCCGTATTTCCTGGGCTTGGAAGGATGGGAAATTCATACTAAACATTTCTTTGGAAGTCACGAAGAATTCTTCCGCTATCATGCAGCTATTGTGTCCGATGTCGTGAGCAAAATTCACGATCAATTAGGAAGACCTGCACGCCTAAAACTCAAAGATCCAATTATGACGAGATTTTTTCACCATGTCGCGCAAATGCTACCTCAAGCACGATTTGTCGTCATATTCCGAGATCCGCGCGATACAATCATTTCACGTCTGAACGTTACTCGGCGCCTCCAAAATGGCAGAGAGCCGTCAAGAGAAGATATAAAGAGTGCATGCTACGAGTATAACATCAGTTACAATGGTATCATAGCGCATCCGCGTATCCTGAATCACCGAATGATGGTTGTTGATTACAACGACATCACGGAGGATAAGTGGATTCCATCGCTGGAAAATTTCGGCATCTACGGGATAGATCCCGCTAAGGTCTGGAGTAGTGATAACACGCAAATCAAGGACTATCGAACAGATCCTTGGTCAACCGACTTATATGGTGCCTCACCTAGTTCTCGCTCAGTCAATCGATACAAGAGCGACCTTGACCAAAAAATAGCTGACTACATCATGGAGCAGTGTGGCTGGGTCGGACAAGCTTTTGGTTTTCAGAATAAGGCATAGAGCGCCGTTAGCTTAAATTTTATTAATAATACAGGGTGATTGAATTGGTGAAATTTACAAGTATACTCGGGCCGGACACCATCGACTTAGAGAGCGTAAAGAATGACTTAGTTTCACATGGAGATATTACTTACAAAAAACCCTATACTCAATACGATGGTTTCAATACTTCGCCGTAAAAGCAGCTTGCAAGAGCCTAAGGTCGACTTTTGCTATTTATACGGCGTGGCAGAGCGCATAGGGCCAGGGAGCAGGCAATCGGCAGGGGTATTTTGTTCGGGCGCGTCGGCGCGGTGATGTTGCGAAATTGCTCTTGCGCAAGATCGCACAGCGCACGGTGGCGAGCGCATTGGCGAAGGTCGGGCGCGGTTTTGGGCACCACGCGGCGGCCGCAACGCGTCGCCGTTGGCGGGTCGGGAGGCGTGCAGCCAGCAGCGTGACAATCGAGAACAGCGCGAGCAGGCAGGGCGTGGTGTGGGCAATCGCCGTGTCGGACCACTGTCGCTGCGTCTCGATGTCAAGATAGGCTGTCGCTTCCTGGAACGTGACCTCGACGTTCCAACGCTGCCTGAACCATTCTAGTGTTCTGAGTTAGAAGTTCAGTTGTAGATTTTGAGCTTGCACCTCCGTGTGGGGGATGCCCGCACGGAGGTGACCGATGGCTCGTGGTCCCAAACCTGCTCCTCTCCATCTGAGCGAGGACGAGCGAACGCGCCTCGCCGGATTCGTCCGTCGCCGCTACGTCGGCTAGGCCTTGGCTCAACGCGCGCGGATCGTGCTGGCCTGCGCCGAGCCGGGATCGACCAACAGTGGCGTTGCCCGTGATCTCGGCGTCAGCCGGATGAGCGTCACGACGTGGCGCGCCCGCTTCCTTGCCCATCGCCTCGACGGCCTCGTCGACCTGCCCCGCTCTGGTGCGCCACGTGCCGTCGCGGACACGGCCATCGAAGGGTTGGTCACCGTCACGCTGGAAAGCCAGCCGGAGAACGCCACCCACTGGTCGACCCGCGCCATGGCTCGGCGGGTGGGCATGAGCCAGAGCATGGTCTCGCGGGTCTGGCGCGCCTTCCTGCTGCAGCCGCACAAGGCCGACACCTTCAAGCTCCCGACCGATCCCGCCTTCGTCGACAAGGTCCGGGACATCGTTGGCCTGTACCTGGCTCCGCCGCATCGTGCCGTGCTGCTGTGCGTCGACGAGAAGCCGCAGATCCAAGCGCCGACCGGTACCGCCCCCGTGTTGCCGATGCGGCCCGGCCAGCCGGAGCGCCGGACCCATGACTATCGTCGCCAGGGCACCACCGACCTGTTCGCCGCCCTCGACATCCAGGCTGGGACGGTGATCTGCCGCTGTAAACGCCAGCACCGTTCGGTCGAGTTCCGCACCTTCATTGATCAGATCGAGGCGACCGCACCAGATGATCTCGACGTACACCTCGTGCTCGACAACGCGGCCACCCACAAAACCAAGCTGATCCACGACTGGCTCGCGAAGCTTCCGCGCTGGCACCTTCACTTCATGCCGACATCTGCGTCGTGGCTCCATCTCGTCGAGGGAGGGTTTGCCCTGCTGACCCGTCGACGCCTGCAGTGCGCTGCCTTCCAACGGACCACCGATCCCTAAGATGCGATCCACGCTTACATCGCTCAGACCAACACCGACACGAAGCCCTTAGTCTGGACAAAACCTGCCGATGCCATCCTCGCCAGCGTCGGACATTTCTGCCAGAGAACTTCTAACTCAGACCACTAGGTCTGACACGATAAGACCCGCCCGGCGGGTACCGTGCGGGCGGAGATACTACTCACCTTGAGGGGTAATCGAAGGTATCGATTTTTCGCGGTTGGCCCGGAGGTCTCGGTCCAGGAGGAAGACTGTTTGGATTTCGCTCCCAGCCCGTTCGCCCCTCTGACAATCCGAACCGCAGGCAATGTAACAGGGGGTTTAACCCGACTTCTCTGACATCTGGGTTCGCATCGAGATACCCGTCTGTGTCGAAAACTGCGCTTGGATTGCGTCCCTCCTTCCATCCGTGTTGGTGGTAATGCTCCCACGGCGTCGCGCCATACTGCTTAACGTCGGGATACCAAAAGCGGTAATAGACCTCATCAAACCACGGCATACCGACCTCTGGCTCTGACATAGGTCCCCTTTTGAGGCTAGAGATCAGTGCATGTATGACGCGCAGGATCTTCATGGCCTTCTATCTAGCGTAGCCGGCACAGAGGCGACAAGCGGCTCCACGAAATTCCGCCGCAGCCGGTGCCGGGTGGGTGAAGTCGTAAACGTTGTTTGGCCGGCACCTTCCGGCAGGCGGTGTGAAGGCGACATACGGAGCGGAATGGGAGCTCCGTTACATGTCGGTGTCAGGGCATATGGCTATGTCGGAGACGATCCGGCGCCTGGAGCTGTTCACCGGGGCCAGCCGTCGGCGGACGTGGTCGGAGGACGAGAAGGCGGCCATCGTCGCCGAGAGTGATGGGCCGGGCTTTCGATCAGCGCGGTGGCGCGCCGACACGGCCTGAGCGCCTCGCAGTTGTTCATGTGACGGCGTCTGGCGCGTCAGGGGAGGCACGACGACCAGACGCCACCGCAGTTCGTGCCGGCCGTGCTGAGTGTGGGCCCGCAGGAGCCGGCGTCTGCGGAGACGGGCTCCGCGCTGCGTGAGCCGCGTGGCTGTCACAGCATCGAAGTTGAGATCGCAGGCGCCACGGTCCGTATCGCTCAGCGCGCGCGCGCGGCTCAGATCGCCGCGGCGGTGATCCGAGCACTGAGGGCTCCCCTATGATCGGGCTGTCCAGCACGGTGCGCGTCATGCTGGCGACCCGGCCGGTGGACTTCTGCAAGGTTATGGACGGATTAGCCGCTCTGGTCCGCGACGCGATGGGCGTGGATCCGTTCTCCGGCACGGTCTTCGTGTTCCGCTCGAAACGGGCCGACTGGGTGAAACTCTTGGTCTGGGATGGAAGCGGGCTGGTCCTCGCGGTCAAGCGTCTGGAGGCTGGTCAGTTCTGCTGGCCGAAGATCAAGGACGGCGTGGTTCGGCTGAGCGCGGCGCAGCTCGCGGCGCTCGTTGGAGGCTTGGACTGGAGGCGCGTCCATGCGGCTCGTGTCGTGAGCACACCGGCGGTTGCGGTTGGCAATAAGCCCGACGGACAGGCTTCATAACAGTGGTAAGTTATTGGCTGATTTGCTTTAATCTGCCTCATAACCGGGCCTGCTTCGCCCTTGTCAGACGATCCCAAGACGCTCAAGGCGCTGCTCGCCGAGGAGCGCGCCAAGAACGAGCGGCTGCGCCAGATCATCCTAGCGATACAGCGCCACCGCATCGGCCGCCGGGCCGAGAGCTTGCCTGAGGATCAGCTCCTGCTTGGGCTGGAGGAGGCCGAGCAGGTCGAGGCTGCGTGCTTTGCCACCGAGGAAACGCAGCCCGCCAAGGAGGTTTAGGGCCTGTCATCGCCTGAACGGATTGCCGGGGCTCGCGTTTTCATCTTTCTGAGGCAGGAGGGATGATGCTGAGCGACGCGCAATGGTCTGAACTGGAGCCCCTGGTGGAGGCGTGCCGGCCCAAGGCCAAGACGCCG
>NZ_JAKSYA010000172.1:0-2748 GCF_022829485.1 Methylobacterium sp. J-059 | reverse complement strand
GCCGAGGACGGCTCGGGCGATTGCGAGGATTTTCAGCTGCTCAAGCGCAGCCTGCTGGCCAAGGCCGGCCTGCCGCGCCGCGCCATGCGGATGACCGTGGTCATCGACGAGAAGGGCGAGGGCCACGCCGTGCTCACCCTGATCACCGACCGCGGCGACCTGGTGCTCGACAACAAGACCAGCCAGATCCTGCCCTGGCACCGCACCGGCTACACCTTCATCAAGCGCGAGAGCCAGGACGCCGTCGCCTGGGTCTCCCTCGGCGGCGTCACCTCCCCGGTCACCACCGCCAACCGCTGAGATCGGCGGCGACGTCCCGAAACGGGATGGCCTCGCAGTCGGGGCGTTGACGAAACCTTCACCGCGTCGGCGCGACGCTCCGGGATCGGAGCCGCCCACCCCGACGCCCATGATGTTCCGTTCCATCCCGAAATCGTTGCTCGCCGCGGGCCTGCTCGTCGCGCTCGCCGCCGCGCCGCCGGCGCGGGCCGGCGAGGCCGGGACGCGCTACGCCTCCTGGCACGGCTGCCTCGACCGGCATTTCGGTCTGCGCGCCGCGATCGGAAGCCGGCTCCTGGCGGCCGACGCGGCGATCGGCGCCTGCCGCGCGCCCGAGCGGGCCTACCTCGCCGCCCTCGCCGCCTCGCCGCTGCTCGATGCCGACGACGCCGAGCAGGCCCGCGCCGCCCTGGTCGCGCGGGCGCGGGCCCGGCTTCTCGGGCAGCGCGCCGCGCTCTGACGCCGCCGATCCTTCGAGAGAACGGTCTTCGCAAACGACACCGCACGCCGCGCCGGATCGCGGCGCGCGTGCGGTGTCGGTTCGCTCGCCACGCCGCGCCTTTCCCGCTCACGCGTCCGGCGAATGCCGGCCCGAGCGGCGTGGGCCGGTCGTCGGGCGCCGCAGGGGAGCGGAGGGAGGGGGAGCGGAGGCAGAGGGAGCGGAGGGAGGCGCGATCCGCCCGTCCGGCACGACCTGCCCGACGGCACGCAGGTCTCCGACGAGACCGGGTCTGCCGATGGGGCTCGGATCGTGCCGGAGCGGGCGCGAGGCCGCCTCGGCCTCAGGCGGCGTCGGCCTTGCGGGACTGGCTGCCCTTCACGGCGGAGGTCGCAGCCTTGCGGCCGCGGCGGGCGGGCGCGGGCGCCGCCTCCTCGACCTCCTCGGGGGCCTCGGCGGGGGTCGAGCGGCCGGGCTGGCCGAGGCCGAGGCTCTTGGCGAGCGCCGAGCGCTGGGCCGAATAGTTCGCCGAGGTGGTGGGGTAGTCGGCCGGCAGGCCGTAGCGGTCGCGGTAGCTGTGCGGGTCGAGGCCGTGCTTGGTCAGGTGGCGCTTCAGCGTCTTGTAGGACTTGCCGTCGATGAAGCTGACCAGCCCGTCGGGGCGGATCGACTTGCGGATCTGCGCGGGGCTGGGCTTCTCGACCGTCTCGGCCGCGACGGGGGTCGTTCCGGAGCCGACGTTGTTCAGCGCCTCGTGAATGCTGGCGATGAGCGTCGGCAGTTCCGTGATCGGCACGGAGTTGTTCGACACGTAGGCCGCGACGACGTCGACGGTCCGCTCGATATACTCGTTGCTGGTCTGTGCCGACGGTGTAGTTTCAGACATACGTCCGTTCCTTGCCTGTTCCTTGATGGGTCCCCACCCGCAGGAATTATGATGTTTGGCAGAGAAAGCAAGGATGTCGGAGCGGTTATCGGTGCTCAACACACGAACAAGTGTGGATCTTGCCTGCCGTGCTTCGGCGCTATCCGTGCAACCGACCCGGCATCCGCAGCAATGCAGTGCTCAGCGCCGCGCGAAATCTCTGCAACTGCGGAGGGCGGGATTCCGCTGTTGCCCGAACCCGTTACAGCGCCCGCGCGCGGGCGGGGCGGGCGGGCCAAATGCTGGACGGATGCGTCTTGCGCGACCGCCGGCCCGGGCGACGGCTTTATGTCCAAACCGGAGGTCTGCGCAATGGTGGATAAAAGTGTCGCACCAAGATCAATGGCCTAGGATATTTTGAATTCACGCGTACCGGTATAGACATACTAAGTATCGCGATGATGTTCTCGCGGCCGGGCGTGGGAACGGATGCCTCGGGCCGGAGGATCCCGCCGCGCCGACGGTGCTCGAACCTCAGGCGTCAAGCATCCGAGGGCCGGCCCGGTCCTCGCGCGAGGCATTCGCGGCGCGCGGCCGGCGGGCGCATCTCCGGGACACAGTCGCTTCGCGCGACGCCAGTGCCGACGGACAGTCTTGCGGTGCGGACAGGCGCGCTCGGCGGCAGGGTTCGCTCGGCGGCAGGGTTCGCTCGGCGGCAGGGTTCGCTCGGCGGCAGGGTTCGCTCGGCGGAAGGTCTTGCTCGGCGGAAGGTCTTGCTCGGCGGCAGGGTTCGCTCAGCGGAAGGTCTCGCTCAGCGGAAGGTCTCGCTCAGCGGAAGGTCTTGCGCGGATCGAACGCGTCGCGCACCGCCTCGCCGGCGAAGACCAGCAGGCTCAGCATCGCGGCGATCACCAGGAAGCCGGACAGGCCGAGGCTCGTCCCGAAGCCGTTGTTCCAGGTCCTCGTGGTGGCGTTCATCGGCGTCGCGCTCGACCCGGCCGCGAACGAGCTCGCCAGCGACACGTCGATCTTCACGCTCGAGCAAGCGAACAGTGTAAAGGCCCGGTTGGCGCCCGTTCCGCACATCGCGTCGTTGAGCTTCTGCAGCAGGACCGCCGCGCTGGTCGTCCCGCTGTTGGCGATCTGGAACTGGCCGGTGAACAGG